>CAMLLF010000455.1 GCA_946480705.1 uncultured Lysobacteraceae bacterium
CGAAATAGTGCTGCTTCAGCAGCGTCCTGATGTTGGCCACATGCGCCGGCGCGTATGCAGGCGCAAGTTCGATGACGACACGGCCGGCGGAAAAATCGAGATACACCGTGTCGTCCGGATCGAGCCGGCGCCAGTCCGACGGCTGGCTCGCGGCGAGCACCTCGGTCATGGTCCTGCCCTTCTTCGGCGGCGCCTCGGCGGCCGGACTCGCGAATGCAACGGACAGCAGGCAGGCCGCGACAGCGGCACTGAGGGAACGACGATGCATGGGAGGCTCCGTGGGCAGGACCGGCGGGCAAGCGTAGCGCGGGGAGCACGCAGCGGGAATTGGAAATCGGGAGCGGAAGACAGTCCGCGCGTATCGACCGGGTTCGCAACGAAAAAAACCCGCACCTCACGGTGCGGGCTTTCGATTACACGACGCTTTCAGCCGATCAGAACTTCACGGCAAGACGCGTGAAGTACGACGTGCCGTTGAGACCGAACTGCACGCTGTCGAACACGTGGCCGTTGTCGGTCTCGTCGGGGTTCTGGCGGTCCGGGAACTCGTCGAAGATGTTCGCGGCGCCGACGGTCAGCTTGATGTTGTCGTTGAACGCATAGCTGACGGCGACGTCGGCCGAGGTCTTCGGACCGTAGTCCAGGAACACCGGCGGACCCGAGAACGAGCCGAGCGTCTGCGAGCCGAAGTGGATGATCTTGAACATCGTGTCCCACTGGCCGATCGCGTAGTCGAAGCTCAGCGTGGCCTTGGTGCTCGGCGCGCCGTCTTCGATGAAGCGGCGTTCGCGGTCCGACAGGAAGATCTCGGCGCCGTCGCCGCCGGCGAGCGCGGCCGGCACGTTGACCTTGGTGATCTCGGTCTTGCCGTGATTCACCGCGAAATACGTCGTCAGTTCGCCGTCGCCGACTTCCGTGCTGTGCGCGATCGTCAGGTCGATGCCGGTCGTGCGCGTGTCGACCGCGTTGACGAAGAACGCGGCGGCGCCGACGCCTTCGGCTTCGAGGTAGGCGCGCAGTTCGTCGCTGATCGCGTCGCTGTCGGCCGGGAACTGGCCGGAGAGCACGACGCGGTCGTCGATGTCGATGCGGTAGCCGTCGAGCGTCACGGTCAGGTTGTCGAGCAGACTCCAGGCGAAGCCGAGCGTGAAGCTTTTCGCCTTCTCCTCGCGCAGCGCCTCGATGCCGGCGGCATTCGCGACGGCGCTGCCGTTGCGCGCGAGCAGGATGTCGATCGGATCGCCGCCGACGAACTCGGTATAGGTCGACTGGAAGTCGCGCTGCTGCAGCGACGGCGCGCGGAAGCCGGTGCTGGCCGAGCCGCGCAGCAGGAACGTGTCGGTCGCCTTGAACGACGAGGTCAGCTTGCCGGTCGTGGTCTTGCCGAAGTCGTCGTAGTCCTCGAAGCGGCCCGCGACGCCGGTCATGAAGCGATCGGTCCAGTTGAACTCGAAGTCGGCGTAGGCGGCCCAGCTCGTGCGGCTCGAATCGGTTTCGTCGGCCGGCTGGAAGCCCGGATAGCCCTGGCTGCCGGCGTTGCCGCCGCCGGGACCGTCGAAGTCGTCCCAGGAACCCTGCTCGCCCGCGAAGATCTCGTAGTTCTCGCGGCGGCGCTCCAGGCCGAACGCGACGTTCGTGCCGGCGAGCACGTTGTCGAGGTAGCGCGAGAAGTCGACGTTGGTCGTGTACTGCGTGAACGCGTAGCCGCCCGCGTCGAACTTGCTCGGGCTCAGGCCCGGGCCGCCGCCGAGCAGGTCTTCGTTCGCGATCGAGGCATTGAGCGTGTTGCTGATGTCGTTCAGCAGCTCGTTGTAGCCGTAGGTCTGCGACACGTCGGCGCGCCATTCGCCGATATTGCCCCAGACGCCGGCGATCAGCGTGCGGTCTTCGATGTCGCCGTTGATGTAGGGCACGAAGCCGTTCGGGTACATCGCCGCGGAGTTGCGCGACGGGATGTCGTCGCTGCCGATGCCGCCGCGCGCGAATGCGGCGGACGAGGCATAGCGGTCCTGATAGCCGCCGCTGAAGTAGAAATGCGCCACGTCGCCGAGCGGCACTTCGCCATTGAGGAACAAGGTGCGGTTGTCCATCTTGGTGTCGCCGATCGTGCGCGGGCTGCCGCGCGGTTCGGAACGATCGGAACGGCCGCGCTTGAGCCATTCGCCGGTCAGCGCGATGACGCCGCCGTTGTTGAGTTCGAAGCCGCAGTAGGCGGAAGCGAGCGTGTTCTCGCCGTCGCCGCGGGAATATTGGCCGAAGCCCGCGACGGCTTCGCAGCCCGGCGTCTTCTTCAGAACGACGTTGACGACGCCGGCGATCGCGTCCGAGCCGTACTGCGCGGCGGCGCCGTCGCGCAGGATCTCGATGCGTTCGATCGCGAGCTGGGGAATGGTGTTGAAGTCGGTGCCGGTGTTGCCGCGGTTACGCGCACCGAAGATATTGACGATGGCGGCTTGATGCTGGCGCTTGTTGTTGAGCAGCACCAGGGTCTGATCGGAGCCGAGACCGCGCAGCATGGCCGAGTCGACGAGATCGGCGTTGTCCGCGCCGGTCTGGCGCGTCGAGTTGAACGACGGCGCGATGTACTGCAGCGCCTGCGCGACGTCGAACTGCGGGCTCTTGGCGGCGATGTCGGCCATCGGCACGACGTCGACCGGCACCGGCGTGACGGTTTCGGACGAGCGGCCGTAGCGGCGCGAGCCGACGACCGAGATCGCCTCGAGTTCCTGCGCCTCGCCGGCGGCCGCGCCGTCCTGCGCCGCCTCGGTGGTTTCCTCCGCGAACGCGCCGGTCGGCGCCAGTGCCGCGACACAGCCGAACGCGCCGGCAGCCCAGAGCGCCTTCCACAAACGTGACTTGCCCATCTCCCCACTCCTCCGATTGTTCAAACTTCGTTAGCTTACCGTGATGGCCGCAAGAACGCCTAAGGCGGACGAAGCCGAACGCGGCCCCCGTCACGGTCCCGGGCCCACTCCGGGGTCGCGATCGATGCGGGACGTGCGCCGCGTGTCGGCCGTGACCACGTAGACCAGCAGCGAGACCGCGATACAGGCCGTCACGTACCAATAGAAGCCCGCCTCGATGCCGCGCTGCTTCAGCGCGAGCGCGACCATCTCCGCGGTACCGCCGAATATCGACACGGTCAGCGCATACGGCAGCCCGACGCCGAGCGCACGCACTTCGACCGGAAACAGCTCGGCCTTGACCACGGCGTTGATCGCGGTGTAGCCGCTGATCGCGGTCAGCGCGAGCAGGATGAGCCCGAACGCTTCGAGAGGCGTCACGCCGTTTGCGAGCGCGCCGAACAGCGGCACCGTCCCCAGCGTGCCCAGCACACCGAAGGCGATCAGCAGCGGGCGCCGGCCGATCCGGTCCGACAGGGCACCGACGAGCGGCTGCAGCAGCATGAACACGAACAGCGTCGCCGCCGACACTGCCGTCGCATCGTCCTTGCTCATGCCGCCGCTGACGACGAGGTATTTCTGCATATACGTAGTAAACGTATAGAACGCGAGCGTGCCGCCGAGCGTGAGGCCGACCACGGTCGCGAGTTCGCGCGGATGACGCAGCAGTTCGCGCAGGCGATGCCGCGACGACGCCCTCGCCTGCATTCGGAACGATTCGGTTTCCAGCATGCTGCGCCGCAGATACAGCGACACCAGCGCAGCCAGCGCGCCGATCGCGAACGGAATGCGCCAGCCCCAGTCGTGCAGTTGCTGCTCGGTCAGCAGCACGCGCTGCAACAGGATCAGCACGGCCAGCGCGAGCAACTGGCCCATGATCAGCGTGACGTACTGGAAGCTCGACCAGAAACCGCGGTGCTCGCGGCTCGCCATTTCGCTGAGATAGGTCGCCGAGGCGCCGTACTCGCCGCCGACGCTGAGACCCTGCAGCAGACGCGCGCACAACAACAGAACCGGCGCGGCGACGCCGATCTGCGCATAGCCCGGCGTCAGCGCGATCAGCAGCGAACCGCCGCACATCAACAGCACCGACAGCACGAGCGCGGCCTTGCGCCCGTGCCGGTCGGCATACTGGCCGAGCAGCCAGCCGCCGAGCGGCCGCATCAGAAACCCGACCGCGAAGATCGCCGCGGTGTTGAGCAACTGTGCGGTCTGGTCGCCGGCCGGAAAGAACGCCGGCGCGAAATACAGCGCGAACGCGGTATAGACGTACCAGTCGTACCACTCCACGAGATTGCCGACCGAGCCGCTGAAGA
>CAMLLF010000456.1 GCA_946480705.1 uncultured Lysobacteraceae bacterium
CCTCTCAACTTCCCACTCGCTCCTACGCGAACCCCCCATGCAACGGCGCACCGCCCAGCAAGTGCAGATGCAGCTGGAACACGGTCTGCCCGCCGTGGCTGTTGCAGTTGATGACGCAGCGGTAGCCGTTGTCGGCGAAGCCCTGGCGCTTGGCGTAGGCGGCCGCGGCGAGGATCATCTTGCCGACGAGTTCGGCGTGACCCGGCGTCACGTCGTTCAAGGTCGCAATCGGCGTCTTCGGCACGAACAGCACGTGCACGGGCGCCTGCGGGCTGATGTCCTTGAAGGCGATCAGATCGTCGTCCTCGTAGACGATGTCGGCGGGGATTTCGCGGCGGATGATCTTGCTGAAGATCGTGTCGCTCATGGCGTTCCTTCAGGGTGGTGACGTGCGGAGTGGTGGCGGCGCGGCTCAGGTCAGCGTCTGGCGGCTGCCGAACGCGTGCGCGAGCGTGCCGCGGTCGATGAATTCGAGTTCGCCGCCGAGCGGCACGCCGTGTGCGAGGCGCGTCGCGCGGACCCCGGCGTCGCGCGCGATCTGCGACAGCAAGTGCGCGGTGGCCTCGCCTTCGACGGTCGGGTTCGTCGCGACGATGAGTTCGCGGATCTCGCCGCTGCGCAGTCGCTCGGTCAGGAGATCGAGACCGAGTTCCCGCGGACCCAGGCCGTCGAGCGGGCTGAGGCGGCCGAGCAGCACGAAGTACAGGCCGCGGTAGCCCGTCGCGGTTTCGACCGCGGACTGGTCGACCGGACTCTCCACGACGCAGAGCAGGCCCGCGTCGCGCGATACATTGGCGCAGACGCTGCAGATTTCACTTTCGCTGAAACCGCGGCAGCGCCGGCAGTTTCCGATGCGCTCGACCGCGGCGGCCAGGCGCTCGGCGAGCCGGCGCGCGCCGGCGCGGTCGCGTTCGAGCACATGGAAGGCCATGCGCTGCGCGGTTTTCGCGCCGACGCCCGGAAGGCAGCGCAGCGCCTCGATCAGCTCGGCCAGGAGCGGCGAACCGGCACTCATGGGTCAGAACGGCAGCGAGAAGCCCGGCGGCAGGTTCATGCCGCCGGCGACGCCGGCCATGCGCGACTGGGTCTCGCTCGCCAGCTTGTTCGCGGCGTCGTTGAACGCGGCGGCGATCAGATCCTCGGCCATTTCCGGATCGTCCTGCATGAGCTTGCGGTCGACGGTGACGCGGCGCACTTCGTGGCGGCCGTTCATGAGCACGCTGACGAGTCCGCCGCCGGCGCTGCCGGTCACTTCGAGCTTGGCGATCTCTTCCTGTGCTTTCTTCAGGTTCTCCTGCATGCGCTGCGCTTGCTGCATGAGGTTGCCGAGGGGTCCACGCATGACTGGCTCCGGATAGGAAACTGAAACGGTGCGGAAACTGTGGTGGCGGCGTCCGCGTTCGCCAAGACCGGCGCTCAGGCGCCCGGCGCATTGTCGACGCGGACCGAGCCCGGCACGATGCGCGCGCCGAGTTCGCGCGCGGCGGCCTGCACGAACGGATCGCGATCCATGTCGTCCTCGGCCTGCTGCTGCCGCACGCTGCGCGTGCGCATCAGTTCCTCGGCCGGCGTCTCGACGCTGCCGCTGGCCTGCTCGAAGTGGCAGCGCAGCGTGCGGCCCGTCGCCGCCGACAGCTTTTCCTGCAGCTGCGCGACCATGCCCGGAATCAGCACGTTGTAGTGTTCGGCGCGCAGCGCGAGGCGCAGCACCTCGCCGTCGACGGCAACCAGTGCCGCATTGCGCGCAAGCTGGCCGATCGGACCGAGCAGGTTGGCGCGCTCGATCAACGAAGCCCAGTCGCGCGGTTCGATTGCGACGGGTGCGGCGGTCTCGCCGACTTCGGCGCGCACGGGAGCCGCGATGACCGGGCTCGGCGTGGTCGCGGCATCGCGCGGCGGCGGTGGCGGTACCGCGCTGACTGCGACGGCTGCCTTCGCTTCGACCACCACCGGTGCCGACGCGGCGACCTCGACGGCGCGCGCGGCGGCCGCTGCGTCATCAGCGCCGTAGCGCCCGGCATCCTCGCTCACCGGCCGCAAGCGTTGCCCTGACGTATCGCTGGCGCGGGCCGGCGGAGCTCCTGCGGACCGAGGCGACGCGCCGCCGGCACCGCTTCCCCCGCCGGCCTCGGCCGGCGCGAACGCGAGCAGGCGCAGCAGCGCCATGTCGAAACCCGCGCGCGGTGTCGGCGCGAGCGCGAGATCGCGCCGGCCGCTGACGCAAAGCTGGTAGTAGAGCTGCACCTCGTCGGCGCCGAGCTGCTGCGCGAAGCGCGCAACGTCCTCGGCATCGGCGGCGCTGTCGCCGACGTGATCGGGCACGAGCTGGCGCAGCTGGATGCGATGCAGCAGTGCGGCGAGATCGTCGAGCACGAGACCGAAGTCGGGCCCGAATTCGGCGAGCTGCGTCACTTCGGCGAACAGCGCGTTGCCGTCGCCGGCGCAGATCGCCTCGAGCAGACGGCCTACGCGTGCGCGCTCGATCGTGCCGAGCATCGAACGCACGTCGGCCGCGCGCACGCTGCCGCCGCCGTAGGCAATCGCCTGATCGAGCAGCGACAGGCCGTCGCGCAGCGAACCGTCGGCGCCCTTGGCGAGCAGCGCGATCGCTTCGGCGTCCGACGCGATCTGTTCGGCTTCGAGAATGTGGCGCATCTGCCCGGCGATCTGTTCGGGCAGCAGGCGTTTCAGATTGAACTTGAGACAGCGCGACAGCACCGTGACCGGCAGCTTCTGCGGGTCGGTGGTCGCGAGCAGGAACTTCACATGGGCGGGCGGTTCTTCGAGCGTCTTGAGAAGCGCGTTGAACGCGTTCTTCGACAGCATGTGCACTTCGTCGATGAGGAACACTTTCTGCCGGCCGCGCGCCGGCGTGTACTGCGCGCTCTCGATCATCTCGCGCACGTCGTCGACGCCGGTGTGGCTGGCCGCGTCGATTTCGAGCAGGTCGACGAAGCGGCCCGCGTCGATGTCGAGGCAGGCGCGGCATTCGCCGCAGGGCTGCGAGGACTGGCCGCGTTCGCAATTGAGCGACTTCGCGAAGATGCGCGCGATCGTGGTCTTGCCGACACCGCGCGTGCCGGTGAACAGGAAGGCATGATGCAGACGGTCGCGGTCCAGCGCATGCGACAGCGCGCGAACGACGTGCTCCTGACCGACGAGTTCACCGAACCGCTTGGGCCGCCATTTGCGCGCAAGGACTTGATACGACATGCCGTTTCCTTCGGACCAAGCGCCGATTGTGCCACGGGGGCGCCTGCGCTCGCAGCGGCGCCGCACGACGGCCGCGGCCGACGACCCGTCCGCGTGTCGTTTCGCGGCGCGTTGGTCTAGGCTTGGCGCGCGCGGCGCGCGGCGCCCGCCTCAGGAGAACGCAACGACATGTCGTCAGCCAGCCTCAAGCCCGCTGCGATCCGGCTGCAGGACCCCGGCCCGACGCCGCGCGAACGCGCCGCGGTGCAGGATGCCGTCGCCGCCTGCCGCGCCCTGCCCGGCGCGCTGCTGCCGCTGCTGCACGCGGTGCAGGACGCGCTCGGCTACGTGCCGCCGGCCTCGGTCCCGGCGATCGCGCAGGCGCTGAATCTTTCGCGCGCCGACGTGCACGGCGTGCTCAGCTTCTATCACCATTTCCGCACCACGCCGCCGGGCCGCCACGTGCTGACGCTGTGCCGCGCCGAAAGCTGCCAGGCCATGGGCGCGACGGCGCTCGAAGCCCAGGCGAAGGAACGTCTGCGCATCGACTATCACGCCACGAGCGCCGACGGCGCGATCACGCTCGAACCCGCCTACTGCCTCGGCAACTGCGCGCTGTCGCCGGCGCTGCTCATCGACGGCGAACTCGTCGGCCGCGTCACGCCGCAGCGACTGAGCGATCTCATCGCCGCGCTGGAGACGACGCCGTGAGCACGACCGTCTACGTGCCCACCGATTCGGCCGCGCTGTCCGTCGGTGCCGAGGCGGTCGCCGCGCGCATCGCCGATATCGCGGCGCAGCGGGGAATACCCGTGCGACTCGTGCGCAACGGTTCGCGCGCGCTGTTCTGGCTCGAACCGCTGGTCGAGATCGCGACCGGCAACGGTCGCATCGCCTACGGGCCGGTCGATGTCGCCGATGTCGAAGGACTGTTCGACGCGGGATTTCTCGACGGCGGCGCGCATGCGCTGCGGCTCGGGCCGACCGAAGAGATTCCGTTTCTCCGGCAGCAGGAACG
>CAMLLF010000457.1 GCA_946480705.1 uncultured Lysobacteraceae bacterium
TCAACGAACACGAGCAGCAGCTGTTCAAACTTGCCGAGAAGGCGCGCAGCAGCAACGAGCAGCACGCGGTTTTCGAATCGCTGCGCGAGGTGAAGCGCGGCCGCGCCGACGTCGCGCCGCGCTTCATGCTGTACCTCGAGTCCGCGCTGGCGCAGTTCGATCAGAAACCCGCAGGCGCAGCCGTCGCACCGAAGAAATTTCAGGAGCTCGCGCTCGTGGAGACGCGCGACCTCGAGGAGAACATCGCGCTGCAGGAAATCGCGACGAAGGCCGAAATCCGCCACAGCCAGGCGCTGTATGCGCTCGGCCACCGCTTCGGCGTGCTCGCCGGCGCGCCGGCACTCGACGCGGAAAGTCTTCCGGTCGGCCCGCATCTGATCGGCGAGGCGCTGCGCTACGCGACGGTCTGCCTCGGCATCGCGATCGAGCATCGCCTGCTGCTGTACCGCCAGTTCGATCGCCTCGGCATGGCCGAAGCCGGCGTGCTGTACGGTGCAGTGAACGACTATCTCGTCGAAAAGCGCATCCTGCGTCACCTGCAGGTCGGCTCGCGCTACGTCACGCCGCCGCCGGCCGCACAGGTCGACGCGGCGGCGGCAGCGAAAAATGCGGGCCGCATGCCGGCTTCCACAGGCGCGTCCCTGCCGGCCGAATCGGCACCGCCGCCCGGAAACCCGCCGTTGCCCGGCGCGCGCCACGCGGCTTCGGCCGACGAAGAAGCGCGCGATTCGGAGCTCTTCCATACGCTGCGCGAGCTGCTGTCGGGACGCCGCCAGGCGGTCGGCACGCCGCCGCCCGACCGCAGCACCGTGTCGAGCTATACCGCGACGGGTGAAGACCTGCAGGCCGTGCTCGGCGCGCTGCAGAACAAGCCGGCCGCGCCGATGGTGCTCGGCGGCCGCGTGGTCCAGCGCAGCATCTCGCACGTCAAGCAGGATCTGCTGAACCAGCTGCGCCAGTTCACGCCGGACGGCCGTCCGCCGCAGCTCAGCGAGGTCGACACCGACACGCTCGATCTCGTCGGCATGCTGTTCGACTTCATCGCGAAGGACATGCGCCCGACCGGCGCGACCCAGTCGCTGCTGACCAAGCTGCAGGTGCCGGTACTGCGCGTCGCGCTGCGCGACAAGAGCTTCTTCACGCGCCGCGGCCATCCCGCGCGGCAGTTGCTCAACGCGATCGCGGAGACCGGCCAGTACTGGATCGACGAGAGCGAAGGTGGAGCCGACCGCGTACTCGTCGAAAAGATGCAGCTCGTCGTCGATCGCGTCGGCGCCGAGTTCGACGGCCGCGACGAACTGTTCGACGAACTGCTGACCGACCTCAGTCGCCACATGGGCACGCTCGCGCGCAAGGCCGAAGTCGCCGAACGCCGTCACGTCGATGCGGCGAAGGGGCGCGAGCGTCTCGACATCGCGCGCGAGAGCGCCGTGCGGGCCGTCGACGACCGGTTGCGCGACCGCAAGGTGAACCGGCTCGCGCGCGCGCTGCTTGAACAGGCCTGGACCGACGTACTCGCGCTGACGCTGCTGCGCCAGGGCGGCGAGTCGGAGATCTACAGACGGCGCATCGACGTCGTCGACCAGCTCGTGGCCGGCAGCGGCAGCGACAACCCCGCGCTGCGCGCCGAGCTCGAACAGGGACTCGGCCAGGTCGGCTTCCACAGCGACGAAGTGCAGAGCATGCTGACGCAGCTGCTCGGCGGTGCCGAAGCGACGAAGGACGACAGCACGGCGAGCCGCACCGAACTCGCGCTCAAGCTCAAGGCGAAGACGCGGCTCGGCGAGGACGCACCAGGCGCCGCCGCCGGCGACCCCGCGCGAACCACGACGCCGGCGCCGCGCGCTGCGGCAACCGCCGCGGCAACCGCGTCCGCGGCCCCGGCCGATTCCCAGCCGCTGAGCGCCGACGAGCGGCAGACGCTGGAACGCCTGAAGACGCTGCCCTTCGGCACGTGGTTCGAGTTCGTCATGAACCAGCAGGGCGAAACCGTGCGGCGCAAGCTGTCGTGGTTCTCGACCTTGACCGGACGCTGTCTGTTCGTGAACCAGCGCGGCGCGCGCACCGAGGAACGCACGCTGCATCAGCTCGCGCGCGACATCGTGCGCAAGCAGGCGCAGATCATCACCGAAGACCGCGAATCGCTGATCGACCGCGCCTGGCACACGATCGTCAACACGCTCAAGCAGTTCTCCGGCAAGCCCGCCCCACAGCCCGCGACCTGACGAAGGAGTCCACGATGGTCGAGCACCGCCGGGCGCCGCGCCGCCGCGCCGACGAAAGCATCCAGGTCACCAACGCGATCACCGGCGAGAGCGCGGGCCGCATCGGCAATCTGTCGATCGACGGCATGATGCTCGTGACCGAACGTCCTGCGCGCGACGATGCGCTCTACCAGTTTTCGTTCCAGCTGCCCGACGAACACGGGCACCTGCAGCAGGTCGAGATCGGCATGCACGAGCAATGGACGGAGGCTGCGACGGTACCGGGCCAGCACTGGGTCGGCCTTCGCTTCATCGATCTGAGTCCCGAGGACCACGCCCTCGTGCAAGGCTGGCTCGAACGCGGCCGGCAGCACTGGGAATAGCCGACGCATGCGCCGACTGTTCCTGTTCGCCGCACTCGCCGCAGCGCTGCTGCTCGGTGCCGCCCGGTTGTACCGGCAGCAGCAGGCACTCGCGCCGCACAAGGCGAGCTTCGTCATTTTCGGCGGCCTGACCGAGGTCGAACTGCGCGGCGTCCCGGCAGAAACGGCCTCGCGCGTTTTCGGCGCGATCGGCGAGGTGCTGCAGCGCGACCAGCGCGCCTGGCATCCCTGGGAGATCAGCGATCTGATGCGGCTCAATGCTGCGATCGCGCAAGGCGAACCGTATCGCGCGTCGCCCGAACTCAGCGGCCTGCTGCGCCGCGCACAGCGCGCCTATGCCGACAGCGACGGACTGTTCAACGCAGCGATCGGAAGCCTCGTCGACCTCTGGGGATTCCACACCAGCGAATTCCCGATCGTGACGCCGCCTCCGCCGCAGCAGAACATCGATGCGACGCTCGCGACACAGCCTCGCATGGACCAGCTAACGATCGCCGAGGACGGCACCGTCGTGTCGACCAATCGCGCGATGCAGCTCGACCTCAACGGCCTCGCCGAAGGCTATGCCGCCGAACAGATCGCCGAGATCGTGCGCCGCCACGCCGCCGCCGGCGCGCTGATCAACGTCGGCGGCGACGTGCTCGCGATCGGCCGCGCGGGCGAGCGTCCGTGGCGCGTCGGCATCAGTTCGCCGCAGCACCGCGACTTCGCCGGCGCCGAACTCGGCGACGGCGAAGCATTGTTCACTTCCGGAAACTACAACAAATATCGAGAGGACGCCGGACAGCGCTGGGGTCACGTGCTCGACCCGCGCACCGGCAAGCCCGCGCGCGGCGTCGTCGCCGTCAGCGTGATCCACGACGATGCGGTCGTGGCCGACGTCGGCGCGACCGCGCTGATGATCGCCGGCCCCGGCGACCTCGTCCGCATCGCGCGCCGCCTCGGCATCCGCTGCGTCCTGCTCGTCGCCGACGACGGCACGACCTGGCTGACGCCGGCGATGCGCAAGCGGCTCGAGTTCGCCGAGCCGCCGGCGCGCGTGGAGGTTACGGAGGATCTGGGGGCCGAATGCGGAGCGGGAAGCGAGTGAAGAGAAGCGAGAAACGCGTGGACGCATGCGACTCTCTTTTCTCACTCCTCCCTGCTCTTTCCTGCCTCAATATCGCGCCTTCAAAAACACCGACGGCCCGTTCAGCCGCACATTGAGTTCACCGTCGAAGTCGCGCTTGTCGGCTTCGATCTTGATGCGCTGCGCGCCGTACTCGACGCCGAAGCCGATGTTCTGCCACGGGAAGTATTCGAAGCCGAGCGACAGGTTGTAGATGTGCCCCTGCAGCGAGCCGTTGTTTTTCCTGACGCCGGCGATGTCGGCGTAGAGGCGCGCGTTCTCGCTGAACGCATGACGCCAGCCGAGTTCGACGAGCGGCGCCCAGGCCGATGCGCTGTCGCGCAGGTCGAGCTGCTGCACGTTGCCGTTGAGCGAGCCCTGTCCCGACACTTCGCCGGCGATGCGATAGAAGCCGCCGCCCAGTCCGATGCCCCAGACGTCGCGGTCGCCGGCCGGCAGCCACCAGCGCCAGGCCACGCTCGCGAAATCGAGATCGAGCTG
>CAMLLF010000458.1 GCA_946480705.1 uncultured Lysobacteraceae bacterium
CCGCCTGCGCCGCGAACTGCCGCACGAGCGAGGCATCCCGATGCAGCGCGCTCGAAGGACCTTCGCTCAACGCCAGCACCGCGCGCTGCGCGTCGGCGTCGAGCAGCGGCAGAGTGCTCAGCGGCCGATGCGGTTCGGCGAGCACCCCGGCCAGCAGCCGCTCGAAGCCCGCGGCAAGGCGTTTCATGCTCGCGCGCTCGAACAGCGCGGTCTTGTAGCTGAGGCTCAGCATCAGCTTGCCGCCGATCTCCTCGCCGGTCAGGTCGAGGTCAAAGCGGATGCGTTCGCTGACTTCGTCGAGCGGCGTGATGTCGAGGCCGGGCAGCGCGAGCGTCTCGGCTTCCTGATTCTGCAGCACGAACTTGATCTGGCAGACCGGGCTATAGGCGAGGCTGCGCTCGGGCTTCAGGTCTTCGATGACGAGATCGAACGGCACGTCCTGATTGCCGAACGCACCGAGCGTGTCGTGGCGCACGCGCGCCAGCAGCGTCGCGAAATCCGGATCGCCCGAGAGATCGGTGCGCAGCGCGAGCGTGTTGACGAAGAAGCCGATCAGCCCTTCGGTGTCCTTGTGCGTGCGGCCGGACACCGGCGTGCCGATGACGATGTCGGTCTCGCCGCTCCAGCGCGACAAGGTCGCCGCGAACACGGCCCGCAGCAGCATGAACAGGCTTGCGCCGTGCCGCTGCGCCATCGCGGTTGCGGCGTCGAGCCTCTCGGCGTCGAGCTGCCAGTGCACGGTCGCCGACGCGAAGTCCTGCTGCGCGGGACGCGGGCGGTCGAGCGGCAGCGCGTGCACGGCCGGTGCGCCGGCCAGGCGCTCGCGCCAGTAACCGAGCGAGCGTTCCAGCGCCGCGCCGCTGAGCGTGCGGCGCTGCCAGCTCGCGTAGTCGACATACTGCAGCGGCAGTTGCGGCAGCGCCGCGTCGCGCTGCTCGCGCGCAGCGGCATACAGCGCGACGAACTCGCGCACGAGCAATGCGAGCGACCAGCCGTCGACGGCGATGTGATGCACGGTCAGCAACAGCACGTGATCGTCGGCGCCGAGTCCCACGAGCAGGCAGCGCAGCAGCGGCCCTTCGGCGAGGTCGAAGCGGCGCTCGACCTGCTCGACCGCGAGCGCGCGCAGATCCGATTCGCGCGCCGCGTCGGCGGCGCTGCGCAGGTCGACGAAGCCGACGGCGATTTCCGCATCGGGCAGCACGTGCTGCACGGCGTCGCCGCCGTGCATGCGATAGACCGTGCGCAGGATCTCGTGTCGACGCAGCACGCCGTTCAGCGCCTGCTGCAGCGCGTCGCGATCGAGCGCGCCGCGCAGCCGCAGGGCGGCCGGCATGTTGAACTGCGCGCTGCCGCCCTCGAGCTGTTCGACGAACCACAGGCGCTGCTGCGCGAACGACAGCGGCAGCGGACCGCTGCGGTCGGCCGGCTCGATGGATGCGTAGTCGACGGTCGCGGCTGCATCGAGATGCGCCGCGAGTTCGCGCACGGTGACATGTTCGAACAGCGCGCGCACCGACGCTTCGCGGCCGATCACGCGCGCGATTTCACTGACCACGCGGATCGCGAGCAGCGAATGGCCGCCGAGGTCGAAGAAGCTGTCGTCGATGCCGATGGCCTCGCGACGCAGCAGGCTCTGCCAGATCGCCACGAGCTGGCGCTCGGTCGTCGTGCGCGGCGCCGCGTGGCTGCGCGGCTGATCCGGCGGCGCCGGCAATGCACGCTTGTCCACTTTGCCATTCGGCGTCAGCGGCAGTTGCGCGAGCCGCACGTAGGCCGACGGCTGCATGTAGTCGGGCAATTGCGCGCGCAACTGGCCGCGCAGCGCATCGAGCGCGTCCGCGCCGTCGTCGGCCGTCGCGACATAGGCGACGAGCCGCTCGCCGCGCAGCAGCACGACCGCATCGTCGACGCCGGCGCAGCCGCGCAGGCGCGCCTCGATCTCGCCGGGCTCGATGCGGAAGCCGCGCAGCTTGAGCTGGTCGTCGATGCGGCCGAGGAACTGCAACTGGCCGTCGCCGTCGTAGCGCACGCGATCGCCGCTGCGGTAGCAGCGCTCGCCGTCGATGACGACGAAACGTTCGGCAGTGAGGTCCGGTCGATTCCAATAGCCGTCGGCGACGCTGCGGCCGCCGATGTACAGCTCGCCCGGCACGCCGGGCGCGGTCGGCTGGCCGGAGGCATCGAGCACGCGACAGCGCGTGTTCGCGAGCGGCCGGCCGATCGGCGCGATGCCGCCGTCGGTGCGGCCGGTCAGATCGGCAACGGTCGCGACGACCGTGGTCTCGGTCGGACCGTAGCTGTTGAGCAATTGCACGCGCGTGCCGAGCCGCGCGTTCCAGCGCGCAACCTTTTCCGGCTGCACGGCTTCGCCGCCGAGGATGCACAGGCGCAACCGCGCCGCGGCTTCGATTGCGGCATCGTCGAGTTCGTCGACGAGCAGGTGCCACAGCGCGGTCGGCAGGCTGGCCACGTCGATGCGCTGCCGCGCCGCGAACTGCCAGAACGCGCCGACGCTGGACAGCGTATCGGCGTCGCGCAGCACGAGGCAGGCACCGAAGCTCAGCGCCATGAAGCATTCCTCGACGAACGCGTCGAAGCCGAACGCGGCGCATTGCAGCACGCGTTCGCCGGGTCGGATCGCATAGTGCCGCTGCGCGGCCGTCAGGTAGTGGCCGACGGCCGCGTGGCTGACCATGACGCCCTTCGGCGTGCCGGTCGAGCCCGAGGTGTAGATCAGATACGCCAGATCGCTCGTGCGCAGCCCGAGCGTGCCGCACGTCGGCGCCTGCGTCGGCGCGTCGTGCGTCAGGTCGGTGTCGACGCAGAGCGTCGTCGCGGCCGCGTCCGCGAGCAGCCCGGCCAGCGAACGCTGCGTCAGCAGCAGACGGACGCCGGAATCGGCGAGCACGCCGCGCAGGCGCTCGACCGGATAGTCCGGATCGAACGGCACGTAGGCCGCGCCGGCCTTCAGCACGCCGAGCACGCAGGCCGGCAGGTCGAGGCTGCGACCGACGCAGATGCCGACGCGATCGCCGCGGCGCATGCCGCGCGCGTGCAGATGCGCGGCGATGCGGTCCGCAGCATCGTTCAGTTGTGCATACGTGTACTGTGCATCGCCGGCGACGACGGCGATGCGCCCGCCGTCATGGCGCGCCTGCGCCTCGAACAGCGCGTGTGCGCAAAGGTCCGGCGCGGGCGCGGCGCCCTCGCCGGCCCAGGTGTCCAGCGTCGCGGCGTCCTCGGACGTCAGCAGCGGCAGGCGCCGCACCGGCAGTTCCGGCTGCGCGAGCGCGGCGGCGACGAGCTGTTCGAATGCGCTCGCCATGCGCTGCGCGGTCTCGGGCAGGAACAGGTCGTCGGCGAAGACCCAGTCCAGGCGCAGGAGGTCGCCGTCGGCCTCGACGGTGAGCTGCAGATCGAACTCGGCGCGCTCGGCGGCGGCCTCGATGCCGTCGACGGTCAGGCCCGGCAGCGCGAGCGCCGTCGATGCGTTGTTCTGCAGCACGAGCATGACCTGGAACAGCGGCGCGTGGCTGCGGCTGCGCGGCGGCTTCAGCGCGTCGACGACGCGCTCGAACGGGGTCGACTGATGCGCGAGCGCGGCAAGCGTGCCGGCCTGCACGCGCGCGAGCAGCGCATCGAACGTCGGCTCGCCGGACAGGTCCGTGCGCAGCACGAGCGTGTTGACGAACAGGCCGACGAGCCCCTCGACGTCGGCATGACGACGGTTCGCAACCGGCGTGCCGATGACGATGTCGTCTTCCGCGCTGTAGCGCGCGAGCAGCGTCGCGAGCAGCGCCTGCAGCGCCATGAACAGGCTCGCGCAGCGCGATCGCGGCATAGCCCGGTTCAGCCGGACGCGGCTTGTCGAGCGGCAGGCCGTGCACGACCGGCAGGCCCGCGAGCGTTTCGCGCCAGAACGCCAGGCCGTCGCGACCGGCCTCGTCGTCGGCGGCCGCGCGTTCCCACTGCGCATAGTCGGCGTACTGCAGTGGCAGCGGCGGCAGCGTGTCGTCGCGACCGTGCAGCGCGGCTTCGTACAGGGCCGCGAATTCGCGCACGAGGATGTCGATCGACCAGCCGTCGCAGGCGATGTGATGTGCGGTGAACAGCAGCGCGTGCCGCGACGCGGCCAGCGACACGCAGGCGACGCGCAGCATCGTGTCGCCGGTCAGGTCGAACGGCCGC
>CAMLLF010000459.1 GCA_946480705.1 uncultured Lysobacteraceae bacterium
GTTGGAAGCAGGCGGTGGACGATTTCGCCGACTGGGGGCTGACCTTCGGCAATCCCGACTTCGTCAAATATGCCGAAGCCTATGGCGCGACCGGCCACCGCGTCGAAAGCGCCGCGCACCTGCCGCTGCTCCTCCGCCGGACGCTTTCGGAGCCCGGGGTGCACCTGATCGACTGTCCGGTGGACTATTCGGACAACGATCGCGTGCTCAATCGCGAGATTCGCGAGTTGAGCAGTGCGATCTGAACGAAAGCCCTCCCCTTCCCGGAAAACCGCCCGTTCAAGAGGCGGGCATGGGGGGGGACAGTTGAAGCTCGACTCTGAGGCAGACCCGGAATCGTGGGCTTAAAGACAAGGAGGAACTCCGTGCTCGCCGAAACCTACCCCTACTACCTCGCCAACAAGCCCGTCGCGGCGAACAGCGATCTCGAGGTCACCGACAAGTTCACCGGCAGGGTCGCGACGCGCGTCGCGCTGGCCGATGCGAAGGCGATCGACGCGGCGATCGCGGCCGCGGTCGAGGCGCAGGAGCCGCTGCGCCGCTTCGCGCCGTACCAGCGCCAGGCCGTGCTCGAACACTGCATCGCGCGCTTCCGCGCGCGTGCGGAGGAGATGGCCGTCGCGCTCTGCATCGAGGCCGGCAAGCCGATCAAGGACGCGCGCGGGGAAGTGTCGCGACTCATCGACACGTTCAAGGTCGCCGCCGAGGAATCGCTGCGCATCGGCGGCGAGGTCATGAACCTAGAAATCTCGGCACGCGCGCGCGGCTATCGCGGGTTTTCCAGGCGCGTGCCGATCGGCCCGTGCTCGTTCATCTCGCCGTTCAACTTCCCGCTGAATCTCGCCGCGCACAAAGTCGCTCCGGCGATCGCGGCCGGCTGTCCGTTCGTGCTCAAGCCCGCGAGTCGCACGCCGATCGGCGCGCTGATCATCGGCGAGATCCTCGCCGAGACCGACCTGCCGGCCGGCGCGTTCTCGATCCTGCCGGCGCACCGCGACGGCGCCGACCTGTTCACGACCGACGAGCGCTTCAAGCTGCTGTCGTTCACGGGTTCGCCCGGCGTGGGCTGGGACCTCAAGGCGCGTGCGGGCAAAAAGAAAGTCGTGCTCGAACTCGGCGGCAACGCCGCCTGCATCGTCGACACCGACCAGCGCGAGCGCCTCGACTTCGTGATCGAACGGCTCGTGTTCGGCGCGTTCTACCAGTCGGGCCAGAGCTGCATCAGCGTCCAGCGCATCCTCGCGCACGACAGCCTCTACGACACCCTGCGCGACCGCCTCGTCGCCAGGGTCAAGGCGCTCAAGTGCGGCAATCCGCGCGACGAAGACACCTTCATCGGGCCGATGATCGACGTCAAGGAAGCGCAGCGCCTCGAAGGCTGGATCCACGAGGCGGGCCGGTCGGGCGCGACGATCCTGTGCGGCGGCACGCGCGAAGGCGCCGTGCTGCAGCCCACGCTGCTCGATGCGACGCAGGCCGTGTCCTGCCAGGAAGCGTTCGGACCGGTCGTGCTGCTGCAGCGATGGAGCGATTTCGATGCGGCGCTCGCGTCCGTCAATGACAGCGATTTCGGACTGCAGGCCGGACTGTTCACCTTCGACCTGCGCAAGACGACGCGTGCGTGGGACCTGCTCGAAGTCGGCGGCGTCATCGTCGGCGACGTGCCGAGCTTCCGCGTCGACAACATGCCTTACGGCGGCGTCAAGGATTCGGGCCTCGGCCGCGAAGGCATCCGCTACGCGATCGAAGACATGACCGAGCTGCGCCTGCTCGTCGTGCGCGACGCGTGACCGCCGATCGCCGATATCGACCTTGGTCGGCATCGGCCGTCGTGCGACGCGTTCGAGCGAACGGAACGCCGGCGTCGACTGCAATCGCTCCGTCGAGTTTCGGAGGCACCGAATGCGTACCCTGCTCGCCCTGATGCTGTGCTGCGCCGCCGTGCCGGCCGCGGCGCAAACGCCGCTTCATCCGTTTCCGCAACATGTGAACTATGCGGCCGGCAGCCTGCGCGTCAGCCATCGCACGCAGGCGCAGCTCGACCAGGACGTGCGCGATGCGTATGCGCGCTGGAAGACGGCCTATCTGCGCACGGCCGGCACCGACGGCGGCGGCAATCCGCTGTACCGCGTGCTCTGCAACACCGACGGCAACGGCAACACGGTTTCCGAAGGCCAGGGCTACGGCCTCGTCATCGTCGCGCTCATGGCCGGCCACGATCCCGACGCGGCCGCGATCGCCGCCGGACTCTGGCGCTATGCCGATCTGCATCCGAGCGGCATCGACAATCGCCTGATGAGCTGGAACATCAGCGCGGCCGGCCAGCCGCAGGAAGGCAACGACAGTGCGTTCGACGGCGACAACGACCTTGCGCTGGGTCTGCTGATCGCCGCGGCGCAATGGCCGGGTCCGACGCCCGCGCGAACGCGCTGCAGGTGCTCGCGGGCCAGGCCGGTTCCGTGACGGGTCCGGCATCGAAGCTGCCGCTGCTCGGCGACTGGGTCGAGCCCGATGGTGCAACCTACGACCAGTACAGCGTGCGTCCGTCGGACTTCATGCCGGCGCACGCGCTGAACTTCGCCGCGGCGGCCGGCGGCGCGCCGATCTGGTCGCAGTCGATCGTCGCGATGCGCGCGGCGGTCGAACATCTGCAGACGACCTACGCGCCGGCGACCGGCCTCGTACCGGACTTCGTCGTGCGCGAGAGTGCGGGTTCGGCTCAGGTCAAACCCGCGCCGCCGGATTTTCTCGAAGGTCCGAACGACGGCGACTACGCCTACAACGCGGGCCGCGTGCCGCTGCGGCTCGCGACGCACGCGCTGCTGCACGGCGACGCGGACGCCGCGCGCCAGGCGCGGCGCATCGCGTCGTGGTCGCAGGCCGCGAGCGGCGGCGTCGCGACGAACATCCGTCCGGGCTACCGGCTCGACGGCACGCCGCTCGCGACGAACTACTTCACGAGCTTCTTCGCCGCGCCGATCGGCGTCGCGGCAATGACCGCGCCGACGCAGCAGAGCTGGCTCAATGCGGTCTACGACAGCGTGCGCACGCGCCAGGAAGGCTATTACGAAGACAGCGTCGCGCTGCTGTCGCTCCTGGTCATGAGCGGCACGTACTGGGATCCGGTCGCGATCGACCGGCTGTTCGCCGACGGCATGCAGCGCATCGCGCCGTGATCAGACTTCGTCCAGGCGCTTGCGCGGCGCCTGGGCGATCGTGTCGAGCGCCGCGGCGGCAGTCCAGTCGGCTGCGGTCGGCACGACGACGATCGTCGGCAAGGTCACGATTTCGAGCGGCGTTGCCGGCGTCGCGGCCGGCGCGATCCGGGACGGGCCGAAGAACAGGTTGACGGCGGCGAAGCCCAGGGCGGCGGCGCAGGCGACCGCAAACTTCGGCGGCAATGTGGACGAGGACATCAGGCGGTAGAACGTCATGGCAGGCTCCAGGGTTGCTGCACTTGCCTGACGTTGGATGCGCCGGAGCGGACGACAGTTGCGTGCATTCGACCCAACTGATGGCATGGATCGCACGTCCTGGCGCATGCGTGCCCGCGGGCGCGCCGCGACCTGACGTCCTTCCTGCACGCCTTGCCGTACGAACGCGAAACAGGGACTACGGCGCTTTCGGATGCCGTATCTGTCCTTCGCCGCGGACGACGTAGCGCTCGATCGTCAACGACTCCGCGCCCATCGGGCCGTAGAGCGCAGCGCGCGGATGAAGCGCTCGGCCGTAGCGGCGTCGCGCGTCGCAATGACTTCGGTGTGGTCCGATCCGAATGCGCGGATATGCGCGACGGCCTGCTCCGCGTCGTCGACGATGCGCACGGCCAGGATCAGATCGAGAAATTCCGCGGCGTAGTCGGCCTCGCCGGCCTCGGCCATCTCGTCGACGAGCGCGCGCGAGCGCGCGCAGCCGCGCAGTTCGACGCCGCGCGCGCGCAATGCGGCAGCGGCGCGCGGCAGCCAGCGCGGCGCGATCGCGGCATGCACGAGCAGTGTTTCCAGCGCATTGCAGACCGCCGGCCGCGTGGTCTTGCCGTCGACGACGAGGTCGAGCGCGAGATCGTCGTCGGCATCGGCGTCGACGTAGAGATGACAGACGCCCTTGTAGTGCTTGATCACCGGCACGCGCGCGTGTTCGGCGACGAAGCGGATCAGGCCTTCTCCGCCGCGCGGAATCGCAAGGTCGAC
>CAMLLF010000460.1 GCA_946480705.1 uncultured Lysobacteraceae bacterium
CGCCCAGTTCGACACGTTCTCCGTCAACCTGCGCGAAGTCGCGACGCCGACCAACGCGGTGCGGATGTTCCAGCACCTCGGCGCGACCGTGACCGACAACGTCGGCAATCCGGCCGTCGCCGTCGAAGAAGCCGCGGGCTGGGGCCAGGTCACCGCGCGCGCCGACGCGCTCGTCGGTCTCAATGTGGAATTTGCAGCAAACCTGGTCACAACAACACCGTAGTGAAGGCGGGCCTGGACATCGACGACGTCAGCGTGACCGCGTGCCGCGCGGCGAGCGCCGATCTGTCGATCACGAAGACCGACGGCGTGACCCCCGTGACGGCAGGCGGTTCGACGACGTACACGATCACCGCGGGCAATGCCGGGCCGAGTGCGGCAGGCAGCGTCACCGCCGCCGATACCTTCCCGGCTTCGCTGACCTGCACCTGGACCTGCGCCGGCGCGGGCTGCGGCACATGTGCCGCAGCGGGCAGCGGCAACATCAACGATACGGCCAGCCTGCCGGCCGGCGGCAGCGTGACCTACACGGCTGCGTGCACGATAGGCCCCCGGCGCCACCGGCAGCATCGTGAACACCGCGACGGCGACCGTCGGCGGCGGCGTGGTCGATCCGAATCCGGCCGACAACAGCGCGACCGACACCGACACGGTCACGCCGGCGGCGAACCTCGGCATCACGAAGACCGACGGCGCCACCCAGGTCGCCCTAGGCGGCACGCTGAGCTACACGATCGTCGCGAGCAATCCGGGCCCGAGCGGCGTTACCGGAGCGACCGTCGCCGACACGTTCCCGGCGTCGTGCACCAGCGTGAGCTGGGCCTGCAGCGGCACGGGCACCTGTCCGGCCAACGGCACCGGTGCGATCACCGCGCTCGTCGATCTGCCGGTCGGAACGCAGGTCACGAACGAGAGCAGCGGCGTGACCGACGACCCGGCCGTCATGGGCGCGGGCAACGCCACGGCGTTCGGCGTCGCGCAGATCGTCCCGGTGCCGGTGCTCGGCATCCCGGGCCTGCTGCTGCTCGCGCTGGGCGTGTACCTGATCGCCGCGACGCGCCGCCGCGCGCTGGCGGCATCTCGCTGAGCACCGAGCCACTGCCGCGCGTCGCGCGGCGGTGGCCGGCGAAGCCGCGCAGCGATGCGCGGCATTCTTGTTCCTCGCCCATTCCCGATTCCCCGCAAAAGGCCAACTCCGCCGCCCGCGCAGTCCTTTCCGCATTTACGCGCGCGTTGCCGTTTGGCTATGGTCGGACCCGACCTCGGCCACTGACACGTCCATGACCGCTCCGCTGCGCTGGTTCCTCGTTCTGCTCCTGCTCTGCTCGGCCGCACACGCCGAACGCGGGCCCGACCCGCTCGCCGGGCTCGAACGCAAGGATGGCTTCTTCGAAATCTGGACCGATCCGGGCAAGGGACGCCTGCTGCTCGGCATCGAGCGGCTCGACACGCCGCTGCTGCTCGTCACGGCGCTGCCGCACGGGCTGGGCTCCAACGACGTCGGCCTCGACCGCGGCCAGCCGGGCAACGTGCGCGAGATCGAATTCCGGCGCGCCGGGCCGCGCGTGCTGCTGGTCGAGCGCAATACCCGCTACGCCGCGAGCGCCGCGAATGCGGCCGAGCGCGCCGCGGCGCACGACGCCTTCGCCGAATCCGTGCTCTGGGCCGGCGACGTGATCGAATCGCCGCGCAGCGAACGCGTCATCGTGGATTTCTCCAGTTTTCTTACTTCGGACCGGCACGGCATCGCCGACCGGCTCGAACAGGCCAAGCAGGGCAAGTACGCCGTCGACGAGAAACGCAGCGCGGTGCTGCTGGCCGAGGCGCGCAGCTTTCCCGACAACACCGAACTCGAGGCGCTGCTGACGTTGCAGGGCCCCGGCGAAGGCGACTTCGTGCGCCAGGTCAGCATGGATCCAACCGCGCTGACGATGCGCCAGCACGTGAGCTTCGTGCGCCTGCCGCCGGAAGGCTTCCGGCCGCGCCGCTACCACCCGGCGTCCGGCGCGTTCAGCCAGGGCGTCGTCGATTTCTCGCAGCCGCTCGCGGCGAGTCTCGACGTGCGCGTGCAGCCGCGCTTCCGGCTCGAGAAGACCGACCCGGCCGCGGCATCGAGTCCGGTAAAGAAACCGATCGTGTTCTATCTCGATCCAGGCACGCCCGAACCGGTGCGCTCCGCCTTGCTGGAAGGCGCGAACTGGTGGAAGCGTTCGTTCGAGCGCGCCGGTTTCCAGGATGCGTTCCGCGCCGAGCTGCTGCCCGAAGGCGCCGACCCGCTCGCCGCGCAACAACACCATCCTCTGGGTGCATCGCGCGACGCGCGGCTGGTCCTACGGCGCGGCGCTGACCGATCCGCGCACCGGCGAAATCATCAAGGGCGCGGTCACGCTGGGCTCGCAGCGCGTGCGCCAGGACATCCTGATCGCCGAAGCGCTGCTCGCGCCCTACGGCCGCGAAAACGGCGACGCGCTCGCGCAGCGCGCGCAGGAGATGGCGCTCGCGCGGCTGCGCCAGCTCGCCGCGCACGAGGTCGGCCATGCGCTGGGCTTCGCCCACAATTTCGCCGCGAGCCGCAACGGCAACGGGTCGGTGCTCGACTATCCGCACCCGATGCTCGATCTCGCCGACGACCAGGGTCACGTCGCGCTGCAGTCCGCCTACGGCGAAGGCACCGGGCCCTGGGACGACTTCGTCGTCAAGCATGCGTACGGCGAATTCGCGCCGGAGCAGGAATCCGCGGCGCTCGCGCAGTTGCGCGCCGATGCCGCCGCGCTCGGACTCGAATACGTCAGCGATGCCGATGCGCGCAGCCCCGGCGCCGCGCATCCGAACGGACTGCTCTGGGACTACGGCGTGTCGTCACTGCAGACTTTCGACAACCTGCTGAAGCTGCGCCGCCGCGCGCTTGCGGATTTCGGGCGCGGCGTGCTGCCGCCGGCGCGTCAGCTCGGCGAGATCGAGGCGCGGCTCGTGCCGCTGTATCTGCTGCACCGCTACCAGACCGAAGCCGTCGCGCGCCTGATCGGCGGTGCGCGCTACCGCTACGGCCTCGCCGGCGACACGCCGCCCGGCGCGACGCCGGTGGCCGCGGCCGACCAGCGTGCTGCGCTGGAACGCCTGCTGCGCACGCTGAGTGCCGCGGAACTCGCGCTGCCGGCCAATGTGCTCGACAGCACGACGCCGCCGGGCAACGAGTACGAACGCACGCGCGAATATTTCGCGACACGCAACGGTCCGCTGTTCGATCCGCTGTCGGCGGCGAACGCCGCGAGCGCGCAGACCCTGCAGTTCCTGTTCGACGCGGCGCGTCTGAACCGCGTCGCCTGGCAGCACGCACGCGACGCCGGTCAACCCGGCATCACCGATGTCTTCGACGGCGCGTTCCGCGCAACCTGGCAGCGCGACGTCTCGACCGATACGCTGCCCGCGGCCGCCGCCGTGCAGCTCGCGATCAACTGGACCACGCTCGACGCCGCGCTGAACCTGCTCGACGCCGGCCAGTTGCATGCCCAGACCGATGCCGACGTGCGCGCACAGCTCAAGCAATGGCAAGGCTGGCTCGCGCAGAACGCGGGCGACGGCGCCGCCGCCGCGAGCCGTCGCGAAGCCGCCACGTTGATCGGCCGCTACCTCGCCGATCCGAAGTCCGTGAAGCTGCGGCCGCCGCCGCCGATTCCGCCGGGCGCACCGATCTGAGAAATCGTCGTTGCGGTGAGCCGCAGGCGAACCGCAACGTCGAGGTGGTCGGTCAGGGCGAGCGCCGGGCGGAGGAAGTCGTCGCCCCGCCGAAGAGACCTCGCGGCAAGCGAGTTCCTGCGGCACGGGTTCTTCGCAGCGTGTCCATCGTGATGCGGTGGCGCGTTATCGCGAGTAGTTCCACGCCTGCATGCGCCCGTCCTTGTACGGCATCACGCCGTGAAACGGGCGCGGGTCGGCGTCGAACACGAGCGGCAGGAACTGCCGGTCGCCTTCCCACATCGGCAGCTCGAACAGCCGGTCGCGCGCGACCCATTCGAGCGTGCCTTCGGCATTGCGTTCGAGCGGCGTGCCGGTGAACGAGGTGATCAAGGTCGCCGATCTCGAGCCCGAGCATCTGGAACAGCGGCATCCGGGAGTCCATACAGGCGACGACCGCCACCGCCCGCGCCGGGCGGACCGGACGGCTGCCCGGGAACTTCTCGGCCC
>CAMLLF010000461.1 GCA_946480705.1 uncultured Lysobacteraceae bacterium
ACCGCTTCACGCATCTCGTGGGCGACACCGAATATGCAAGCCTGCGCGCCGGACTGCGCATGAACGCGATGGCCAATCCCGGCTGCGACAAGGTCGACTTCGAGCTGTGCTCGCTGGCGGTTTCGGCGATCAACGGCTGCGGCATGTGCATGGACTCGCACGAGAAGACGCTGCGCAAGCATGAACTCACCGTGCAGGCCGTGCAGAGCGCCGTGCGCATCGCCGCGGTCGTGCATGCGGCGGCCGTGACGCTGGAACAGCGCGGCTGAGTCGGACGCGCCCACGCGTCCACGCAACGAAAAACGCGGCGCGAGGCCGCGTTTTTCGTTGCGGAGCCCGGAACGCCGATCAGGCGAATTCGAGGTTCTTCTCGAAGCTCTTGAGTTCGTGACGCGACAGCGCGAGGTTCGACTTCGAGCGATCGAGCACGACATAGAGAAACAGCGCGCTGTTGCGCTCGAGCGGGCGGATCAGGTGGTACTGGCGCTCCAGGCTGATCAGGATGTCCTCGATCGAGTCGTTGAGCTTCAGCGACGCCGCGACGCGGCGCTTGGATTTGACGACTTCCGCGTTGCCGCTGGCCGCGAGGTCGAGATCGACGCCGCCGCCGCCGAGCTTGGCCAGCGCCATGCCGCTGTCGGAATCGACGAGCGCCGCGCCGACGAAGCCGTCGATGCCCGAAAGGGGAGTGAGGTCGAGTTTTGCCATGGCAGTTTTCCCTGGAGAGTGAAGGCCCGCAGTCGGCGGGCGGCGGTCAAGTCGTCGCGACGGCGGCCGCCTGATGGCGGTCCAGCCATTCGTCGACGGCCGCGCCGATTTCGGCTGCAGTCGTGCGTGTTTCGTGCAGCAGGATGCCGAGATTCGTGGTCGGCCGCGCGAGCGTCGACACGACGAACAGTTCGCGCCGGCTCGGCACGCGCTGCGCGAGCAGCGTTCCGTTCATCGCGTTGACGACGACATATTGCGAGCGGTCGATGCGGACTTCGCGGCCGATCGTTTCGCCGAGCGCGACCATCGAACCGATCATCGCGGCGATGCGCTGCGGATCGGCATCGTTGTCGACGACGTGCGATACGAGGCGTCCATCCACGGTCGCAATCACGCAGCCGATCGCGGCCGGCACGCGCTGGTGCAGTGCGCGGACGGCATCGTCGATCGCGGTCCGGAGGATCTGCGGAAGCGTGCGGGAGAGCGGCGTCATGGCGTCCTCGCGTGCTGCACGAAGTGCAGCCATTCGTCGGTTTCGGCAGCCGCATCCGCGTCGCTGCGGCCGGCGGATTCGATCTGGGAAAACAGCAGGTCGAGCACGCCGAGCACGTCGTCGCGGCGGCGTACGTCGGCATCGACGACCGGCAGGAACTGGCCGCGCGCCGCGATGGCGTCGACGTAGTCGTCGAGCCCCGGCCGCGCATGCGTGTCGAGCCGGCCGACCGCGACGACGACGCGGCCGGCGTCGAGGTGCGCGGCGAATGCGTCGAGGAAATCGGTCAGGTCGGCGAGCGGATCGGGGCGCGAGTTGTCGAGCAGCACGACGACGCCGAGCGCGCCTTCGGCCAGCAGCGGCCACATGAATTCGAAACGGCGCTGTCCCGGCGAGCCGTATAGATGCACGACGTGTCCCGTGTCGAGCGTGAGTTCGCCGTAGTCCATCGCGACCGTGGTCTCGGCCTTGTTGCATTCGCCCAGATCGGTGTTCGCGACTTCAGTGCTGATGGGCTCGATTGCGCTGATCGCGCGGATCGCGGTGGTCTTGCCGGCGCCCATCGGACCTGCGAACAGCAGCTTGATCTCGCTCATGGCTGCGCGATCCCGAGCGTGCGGCGCAGCGCCGAGACCGCGGCCCGGTCCGCGGCGTCGTTGCGCGGCGAAGGCGGCAGTGCGATGCGCGGAGGCGCGGCCGCCGCCGCGGCGTCGTGAAAGAAATCGCAGACGAAGCAGGCGTTGAGGAAGCCGTCGACGACGGCGCGCGGTGCGATGCCGCGTGCCTGCAGGCTGGTCCGGTCGTTGTCGCCGTTGCGCAGATAGTTGATGAGTTCGGCAAAGCTCGCGTGGCCGCCCGCGGCGAGGTAGGGCCAGCCCTTGAGGCGCAGACGCTCGACCGCGCGCAGCGCCGGCAGCGTGCCCTGTTCGCCGGACAGCAGGCCGAGCTGCCACAGCAGCGGCTTCATCGAGACGCCCGTACCGCCGGCGGCGTCGCCGTGGCGCGGAACCAGGTCCCAGCCGCCGCGTGCCATGGCCGCGACGAGTGCGGCCGCGTCAGGCCGGTCGTCGAGGGAGGCGTAGCGTGCCGTCGCGCTGCGCAGGTCGATGCGCGCGACGGTGCGTTCGCCGATGTTCAGATCGGCGGCGTCGAACGCGTTCTGCGTGCGCAGTTCGCACCAGCGCTGCAGCCATTGCCGCGCGAGCGCCGACGGAGAGGACGGCGGCGGCGTCGCCGGAGCGGCACCGCGCGCGACGATCATCGTGGCGATGCCGTCGAGTGCCGCCGTCATCGCGCCGGCGCGCCAGGCGCCTTCGATGACGACGGTCTCGCTGCGGCCGTCGCGGCACCGGACATGGGCGAGCAGGTCCGGCGAAATCGCCTGGCCGTCTTCGCCGTGCAGCCGGAACGTCACGTCGGCATCGGCTGCATCGCTGAGCCGCCAGCGCGCGGCGTGATGCCGCTGTTCGCGCAGCAGGCCGTGCAGCATGCGCTCGACCAGCGATTTCAGATGGGTCGGCAGCGCGACCGCGATCGAAAACGGCGCCTCGTCGTGCGTGTTCATCATTGTCAAGACCACTGTGCGACAGCCCCGGTTGCCCAGGTTCGGGACGAACGCGCCCGTCGGCGTGCGCGTATCGCGACCGATCCGGTTTCTCGTGCGAATTGCTAACTGACGGCCTGTCGACCGGTGGGTCACAGGCAATGACATTCCAACCGCCATACGGGGTCGGCGGGAGGATTGTGGACTGTGGAGATCAGAAACGGCTCACAAAGAAATGCAAACAAATGAGAATCTTGCATATCTCAACTGCGACGACGTGACCTGTCCGAAGCCCATACTGGACCTTCGTACGATTGCGTTTGCCCGATTCAAACGCCACGGACGTATGAATTCCGGGCGGCCGCGGCGACCTCGACTGGCTTGCGCTGCCGCAGCGCTTTAAACCGTTCGCCGCGCGCGTGCATCCGAACGACGTGCCGGCGTATCGAATGCCCGGCCCCCTTACAGCGAGCGAACCATGAAACGACTTCTCTGCGTGTCCGTTCTCGTTGCCGTCGCCGGTGCCGCTTCCGCCGACGACTGCGCCTTCCAGGCCAGGCGCGACCTCGACCTTCCGGCGGCGGGCGTCAAGCAACTGAAGCTGCAGACGCAGGCGGGCGACCTGCGGATTGTCGGCGTGGCCGGTCTGTCGACCGTCGAATTCCGCGGCAAGGCCTGCGCATCGACGGCCGAGCAGCTCGAAAAGCTGACGCTGCAGCACACCGCGGGCGCCGGCCGGCTCGACGTGAACACCACGGCTCCCGGCGACAACGACTTCAAGCTGTTCGGCTCGAACTACGCCTATATCGATCTCGAAGTGCGCATGCCGCAGGCGCTCGCACTCGAACTCGCCGACTCCTCGGGTGACACCGAAATCGCCGACGCCGGTCCGGTGGACCTGACCGACAGCTCCGGCGACATCAGGATCCGCGATCCGCGCGGCGATGTGCGCGTGCGCGATACCTCGGGCGACATCGACATCGATGAGGCCCAGGGCGCCATCACGATCGCGAGCGACAGCTCGGGCGATATCGAAATCGACGGTGCGCGGCGCGACGTCCTCGTCGAGGACGACAGCTCCGGCGACATCGAGATCGACAAGGTCGGCGGCAACGTGCGCGTCGGCCGCGACAGCTCGGGCGACATCAAGATCCGCCACGTCGCCGGCAGCGCCGAAGTCGGCAGCGACAGCAGCGGCATGATCTACGCGGACGACATCAAGGGCGATTTCCGCGTCGCGAGCAAGTCGGGCGGGCGCAGCAGCATCGAGTACGCCGACATCGGCGGCAAGGTCAGCGTGCCCGACTACGATTGAGGCAGCGGCGCCGGGCGCCCCCGGTGCTTGGGCGGCGACGACGCCGACGAGGACCGGATCGACACCGCGTCCGGGACCTCGACGTCGATGTACACACTGCCGCTCTTGCGCGCGGAGGGCA
>CAMLLF010000462.1 GCA_946480705.1 uncultured Lysobacteraceae bacterium
CGTGCCGTTCCTGTTCGACGGCCGGCTGCCGGACTTCAACGTCGGCACGGCCGGCGGCGCGAGCTGCTCGCCGGCGCTGCAGGCGCGCCTGGACGCCGTACTGTCGGCGCAGTCGCGCTACAGTCACGTCGTCAACGGGCGCTTCAAGGGCGGTTACATCACACGCCGGTACGGCCGTCCGGCCGACCGCATCGAAGCGATCCAGCTCGAACTCGCGCAGCTCAATTACATGGATGAAGACGATTTTTCGTATCTTCCGGAGCGTGCCGAGCCGACCGCCGCCGTGATCCGGCGACTGCTCGAAGCCGCGCTCGAAAGCTGATCGCCCGCAGATCCGGGCTCACCCGCGTTACCGAGGATCGCCTCATGCGCACGACACTCGCCGCCACCCTCGTACTCGTTGCCGCCGTCGCCCTGCCGTCGCCGGCCTTCGCCCAGACCGGCATGGGCCGCCGCGCGCCGCCGCCGGCGCAGAACGACGACAAGAAGCAGGAAGAAGTCCGGCAGCAGCAACAGAATCCGCAGCAGGGACAGCAGCAGGGACAAGGGCAGGAGAAGGAAAAGCAGAAATGAGGCAGCAGGAGTGGGAAAAGAGTCGCCGGCCGCGCTTGCTCGTTTCTCACTCCTCGACACGCTTTTCCTCGCTCAGACTTCGAGCGAAGCCAGGTCGCCCTTCTCCTCGAGCCAGCTCTTGCGGTCCGAGGCGCGCTTCTTGGACAACAGCATGTCCATGACCTTGCTCGTGCCGTCGTCGGTTTCTATGGTGAGCTGGACGAGGCGGCGCGTGTCGGGATGCACGGCGGATTCGCGCAGCTGCGACGGGTTCATTTCGCCGAGGCCCTTGAAGCGCGTGACCGAGACCTGGCCCTTGATCTTTTCGCGCTCGATGCGTTCGAGCAGCGCGCGCTTCTCGTTCTCGTCGAGGCAGTAGAACACCTGCTTGCCGACGTCGACGCGGAACAGCGGCGGCATCGCGACGAACACGTGGCCTTCGCGCACGAGCGACGGGAAGTGGCGCAGGAACAGCGCGCAGAGCAGCGTCGCGATGTGCAGGCCGTCGGAGTCGGCGTCGGCCAGCACGATGACCTTGCCGTAGCGCAGGCCGTCTATGCGATCCACGCCGGGATCGCAGCCGATCGCGACCGCGAGGTCGTGCACTTCCTGCGAGGCGAGCACCGATCCCGATTCGACTTCCCAGGTGTTCAGGATCTTGCCGCGCAGCGGCAGGATGGCCTGGAAATCCTTGTCGCGCGCCTGCTTGGCCGAGCCGCCGGCCGAGTCGCCTTCGACGAGGAACAGTTCGGTGCGCGACAGATCGCTCGACGCACAGTCGGCGAGCTTGCCGGGCAGCGCCGGGCCCTGCGTGATCTTCTTGCGGACGATCTGCTTCTCGGCCTTGAGGCGCGCGGCGGCGCGCTCGATCGCGAGCTGCGCGATGCGCTCGCCGATCTGCACGTGCTGATTCAGATACAGCGAGAAACCGTCGTGCGCGACGCCTTCGACGAAGGCTGCGGCGCTGCGCGAGGACAGTCGCTCCTTGGTCTGCCCCGAGAACTGCGCGTCCTGCATCTTCAGCGACAGCACGAACGAGAGCCGGTCCCAGACGTCCTCGGGCGCGAGCTTCACGCCGCGCGGCAGCAGGTTGCGAATGTCGCAGAACTCGCGCAACGCTTCGGTCAGGCCGGTGCGCAGGCCGTTGCAGTGCGTGCCGCCCTGCGCGGTCGGAATCAGGTTGACGTACGACTCCTGCACGAGCTCGCCTTCGGGCACCCAGGCCAGCGCGAACTCGACGGCTTCGGTGTCGCGCTTGAGTTCGTGCACGTAGAGGTCGGACGGAATGAACTCGTTCTGGCCGAGCATCGAGCGCAGATAGTCCTGCAGGCCGTCCTCGTAGTACCAGGTGTCCTTCTCGCCGCTGGCTTCGTCGGTCAGCTTGACGGTCAGTCCCGAGCACAGCACGGCCTTGGCCTGCAGCACGTGCTTGAGCCGCGACAGCAGGATCTTCGGCGTGTCGAAGTATTTCGGATCGGGCCAGAAGCGCACGGTCGTGCCGGTCTGCTTCTTCGGCACGCTGCCGATCACCTCGAGCGGGCTCGAACGATCGCCGTTGCGGAATTCCATGCGATGGATCTGCGCCTCGCGCTTGATCGTGACTTCCACGCGCGTGGACAGCGCATTGACGACCGAGACGCCGACGCCGTGCAGACCGCCGGAGAACTGATAGTTCTTGTTCGAAAATTTGCCGCCGGCGTGCAGGCGCGTAAGGATCAGCTCGACACCCGGAATGCCTTCCTCGGGATGGATGTCGACCGGCATGCCGCGGCCGTCGTCGGCGACGCTGACCGATCCGTCGACATGGACCGTGACGTCGATGTTCTTCGCGTGGCCGGCCAGCGCCTCGTCGACCGAGTTGTCGATGACTTCCTGCGCGAGATGGTTCGGTCGCACCGTGTCCGTATACATGCCGGGACGGCGCTTGACCGGGTCGAGACCCGACAGGACTTCGATATCGGCGGCGTTGTAGCGACTGCTCATGGGGACCGGCGCGGGTACGGGCGTGACAGGGGACCTGTCATGGTCGCCGCAAGCCCGGCCGCAATCAAGCCGGGGCGTGACTTTCGCGCGACGCCGAAGCGGCCTGCGCGGCATTCCCGCGCAGGCCGTCGCATTTTTCAGCGCGCGGCTTCGAAGCCGCCGCCGAAGATGCGCTCGTACTCGTATGCGCCGACATCGACGGTGCCGAAGTCGTTCGCATTGCCCGGGCTTTCCAGGCCGCGCGGCGTGCCGTCGATATCGGGATCCTCGGTCGGCGCCTGGCTCGCCGTGCAGTAATCGATCGCGGCGTTGCCCGCGCGCAGACGATAGTTGCCGCGCGCGGCGTCGACGAAGTCGATCGGAGCGATGTCGCTGCGCGTGAGTCCGCTCCAGATCTGGCCGGCGCTCATGATCAGGCAGTCGCCCGCATGCGAGATCGTCGCGCCGTTCTGCGCGTAGAGCTGGGCGTGGCCGCTGATCAGCGTGGAATAGAACTCGTAGCGCGTCGCCGAATCGCCGCTGGCGCCGTCGGCGAAGATCGGCGACGGCATCGACGTTCCCGCGCTGTTGTCGGCGATCGTCGTGTAGGAGAAACGCAGCTTGCCCGCCGTGGTGCGGATCGGCGCGCACACGACGTTGCTGCCGCTGCAACGGTTGCGCGCAACGACGCTGCCGAGCAGGCGCAGTTCGCTCGTCTGCCCGCGCACCGAGATCGCCGGGCCGTCGTTCGCGGTGTTGTCGCGGATCAGGCTGTGAAACAGTGCGCCGTTCGCGCCGCCGGCCAGCGCGATGCCGCCGCCGCGCGGCGCGGTGTTGCCGGACAGGCGCAGGCATTCGCGCTCGGCGCTGCACGGGCGCTGCGGCCCCATCGCATAGCGCACGAACTGCACGTAGCCGCCGTCGGTCGCATACGCGCCGCCGCCTTCGGTGCCCGCGGTGTTGTCGCGGATCACCGTCGATTCGGCCAGCAGCTTGCCGGTCGAGCCGCGCACGTAGACGCCGCCGCCTTCGCTGCTTGCGGTGTTGTTGCGGATCAGCAGGCCGTCAGCCGGCAATGCGAGATCCGGATCGCCGCCGACGCTCGCGAGGCCCGAATCGATGAACAGGCCGCCGCCCGCGGCCGCGCGGTTGTCGCGCACGACGACACCGTAAGGATTGAAGCGCAGGGTGCCGCCGCCGACCGCGAAGCCGCCGCCCAGGCTCGCGCGGTTGTTGTCGACTTCGACGTCGCGCTCGACATTCACGATCGCGTTCGTGCCGTTCACCGAGACGCCGCCGCCGTAGATGCCGACGTTGTCGTGGATCCGCATGTCGGCGAGCGTCACGCGCGCGCGGCCGCCGACCGAAATGCCGCCGAAATCGCCGACGTCGCCGCTCGCGCCGCCGTTGCGGACATCGAGACCTTCGAGCCGCACGGCGATGCCGTTCGCGCCGTCGGTCCATGCCGTCACCGCGGCCCAGGTGCCGCTGCCGCCGATGGCAGTGCGTCCGGCCGGCGTCGCCGCATCGCAGTTCGCGTAGCCGCCGCGCAGCGTCACATCGGAATCGATGAACAGCTCCTGGTTCGTGTAGTTCTGATTCGCCGCGAGACGGATCGTGTCCGCGCCGGGATTGGCCTTGGCTTGCGTCAGGGCGACCGCGATC
>CAMLLF010000463.1 GCA_946480705.1 uncultured Lysobacteraceae bacterium
CGACGGTCTATCCGCTGCCGAGCGACGAAGCCAAGCCCGTCGTCGCCGGCGCCGACAAACCGGCCGACGACAAGGCGAAGGACAAGACCAAGGACAAGCCCGTCGCCGGCGCGGTCGCGCAGGAGATCATCCTCGATCGCGAAGGCATCGCCGGCCGCGCCGTCGCCCTCAAGGTGGGCTCGGGCAACTACCGCAGCCTGCAGGCCGGTCCCGATGCGGTCTATTTCCTGTCGGGAAATCCACGCCAGCAGCAGCCGCTGGAACTGCGCCGTCTCGCGCTCGACGCCGATCAGGACAAGGCCGTCGCCGCGAACATCGCCGACTACCGCCTGTCGGCGACCGGCAACATGCTGCTGCTCAAGCAGGGCGAACGCTTCGCGCTGGTCAAGGCCGACGCGGGCCAGGACTTCAACGCCGGCGCGCTGAACCTCGACCGGATGGAGCTCTTCATCGATCCGCGCGTCGAATGGCAGCAGGAATTCGCCGACGCGTGGCGCATCCTGCGCGACTGGTTCTACGACCCGAACGTGCACGGCGGCCTCGATCGCTGGACCACGATCCGCGAACGCTACGGCGCCTGGGTGCCGCATCTGGGCAGCCGCGCCGACCTCGATTTCCTGCTGCAGGAAGTCGCCGGCGAAATGAATGCGGGTCACGTCTACGTGCAGGCCTCGCCCGACGTGCCGAAGGTCGAGCGTCATGCAGGCGGCCTGCTCGGCGCCGAATTCGCGACCGACGCATCGGGTTATTTCCGCATCGCGCGCATCTTCGCCGGCGAAAACTGGAATCGCGACCTGCGTTCGCCGCTGACCGAGAACGGCGTCGACGTGAAGCCGGGCGACTATCTGATCGCGGTCGACGGCGTCGACGCGAAAAGCGTCACGAATCCGTATGCGCTGCTGCAGGGCCGCGGCGACCAGGTCGTGAGCCTGACCGTGAACAGCCGTCCGAGCGCGAGCGGCGCGCGTACCGTGCGCGTGAAGACGCTGACGTCCGAGCAGAACCTGCGCTACGCCGACTGGGTCGCCGCGCGCCGCGCCTATGTCGACAAGCTGTCGAACGGCCGCATCGGCTACATCCACGTGCCGAACACCGCGGTCGAGGGCAACCGCGAACTCAACCGCGGCCTGCTCGCGTATCACGACAAGGAAGCGCTGATCATCGACGACCGCTACAACGGCGGCGGCTTCATTCCGGACCGCATGATCGAACTGCTCTCGCGCACGCCGCTGAACTACTGGAAACGCCGCGGCCTCGATCCGGCGCCGACGCCGCTCGTCTCGCACGACGGTCCGAAGGCGATGCTGATCAACGGCCTGTCGAGCTCCGGCGGCGATGCATTTCCGTACTATTTCCGGAAGTTGAAATTGGGAACCCTGATCGGCACGCGCACCTGGGGCGGCCTGATCGGCATCTCGGGCAATCCGGGCCTGGCCGACGGCGGCAGCGTGCTCGCCGCGACGTTCCGCTTCATGGGCACCGACGGCCAGTGGGCGGTCGAGAACGAGGGCGTTTCGCCGGACATCGAAGTCATCGACCGTCCCGAACTCATCGCCGCCGGCAAGGATCCGAGCATCGAGAAGGCCGTCGAGGTGCTGCTCGGCCAGCTGCCGGCCAGCCCGAAGCCGCGACTGCAGGCGCCGCCGGCGCCGGCGAAGTTCGGCGATTGAGGAAGAATAGAGGGGCGCAGGTAGGGGCCAGAGGGAACCGGTGCGCTCTTCCTCTGGTTCCTGAACCCCTACCCTCTCGTCATTCACGCCCCCTCCAGTCGTTCCACGAGCGGTAAGATCCGCGGCCGGACACGGAGACCGCCCGATGAATTGCTTTGTATACAAAAGCCTGCGCCGCGCGGAGACCTACGTCTATCTGCGCGAGCGCGATGCGTTCCAGCTGCTGCCCGCGACGCTCGCGGCGACGCTCGGACCGCTGAATTTCGTCATCGAGCTGGCCCTGTCGCCCGAGCGCAAGCTCGCGCGCGAGGACGTCGAAACCGTGATCGCGAACCTGCGCGGCCCGGGCTTCCACCTGCAGTTGCCGCCGCCGCCCGTCGAGACGACGCAATAGGCTCTGTCGCGGCGCAACATGAACGGCGCGGCCGGCTGAACCGGGTTTTACCGCGAGCGATGAATTAACTGCATATACTCGCCCGGGTTTTGCCGTTCGCCGAAAACGGCGGCAGCCCGGCGAGCCGGCAGCGGATCGCCAGGCCCGCTTTTCCAGGCCCGGTTCATTCAGGCCCGTTTTTGGGGCCGGTTCTCATCGCCCGATCTGTACGGAAGTTTCGCGTGCCCCGAGCCAAGCCGACGCGCCTCGCCGCCTTCGTCGCCAGCCTGCCGTATTTCCTGCCGGCTGCGCTCTGTCTTCTGGTCGCCGCGTTCGTCGTGCATCCGGCTACCCTGCTGCTGCTCCTGGCCGCGAATTCGCTGTCGCTCGCCGCGGTCTGTCATGGCCTCGGCTTCGACCTCGAGGACAGTTTTGCCCGCACCGTGCTGCGTCGCGGCGCCGCGCATTTCGTGCTGCTGGCCTCCTATACCGCGGCCGTCATGCTGCTGCTCGGCTGGCCGCTGGCCTGGCTGCTGCAGGCCGGATCGCTGGCCGCGACGATGCTGCTGTCGGCTGCGGTCGTCGTCGCGCTGCTGCTGCTCTGGCGCGTCTGGCCGGCGTTCGGCCTCGCCCTGGTCTGGGACGACGCCTATCCCGACGACGAGAACGGCTCGTGGATCCTCGCCGCGGTCTCGCGCAGCGTGAGCTTTGCGCGGCACCTGACCGGCGAGCACGAGCTGTTCTTCAGCCACGGCCTGCCGGTCGCGCTCGCGCAGCTCGTGCTCGTCGGACTTGCGGTCGGCATCGCCGGGCTCGGCCAGGGCCTGCCGAGCGAGCTGCGCACGCTGGTGCTGCTCGTCTATGTGATCGCGCTGCCGCTGATGCAGCTCGTCGTCGCGAACCGCAGCCTGCGCGCGCTGCTGACCGCGCGCCGCGCGCGCCGCGCGGAACCGCCGGCCAACGCCGAGGACGGTTCCGACAGCGGCTGCGACCTGCCGCGCGAACTGCCGGGCGGCCTCGGCAAGAGCGAACTCGACGCGGCGCTGCTGCACGCGACGCGCTGCGGACAGGTCGAACTCGCGCTCGCCGCGCTCGAACGCGGCGCCGATCCGGACACCGTGCCGGCCGCCGGCGAACGCGACCAGCGCAGCGTGCTGATGCTCGCCGCGACACTGCCCGAAGTGCGCCTGCTGCGCGCGCTGATCGCCAAGCGCGCCGACGTCAATCGCACGCACGCGGGCCTGAGCCCGCTGCTCGCCGCGACGCGCGACAGCTATCAGGGCCGCCCCGACGCCGTGCTGACGCTGCTCGCCAACGGTGCCGATCCGGCCGCGAGCGACGCCCAGGGCAATACCGCGCTGCATTACGCCGCGCTCGCGGTCGACCCCGTCGTCGCGGCCATGCTCATCGACGCGGGTGCGCCGATCGCGGCAGTGAACCGCGACGGCCTGACGCCGCTCGGACAGGCCGCGCACGCGGCCAACTGGGCGCTGCTGCGCTTCTTTCTCGAGCGCGGCGCACGCAACGAAGTCGAGCATGCGCAGCCGGCGCTGAGCGCCGCGGCATCGATCGCCGACGACGACGTCACCGGCGTGAAGCTGCTGCTCAAGCACAAGGCGCGCATCGACGCGCAGGGGCCGCTCGGCCGCACCGCGCTGATGGCCGCGGCCCTGGCGGGTCACGCGATGATCGTGCGCTGCCTGCTCGACGCGGGCGCCAATGTCGACGTCGGCGACACGCACGCGACGACCGCGCTGATGGAAGCCGCGCGCGCCGGCGCGGCCGAAGTCATCGCGCTGCTCGCGGCGCGCAAGCCCGATCCGAATCGCGTCGACCACCTCGGCCGCAGCGCGCTCGTGATCGCGTGCCAGTCGCGCCAGGCCAACGCCACGGTCGTGCGCGCGCTGCTCGCGCTCGGCATCGACCGGCAGCGCGCCTGCACCGACGGCCGTCGCGCGCTCGATCACGCGATCGCCGGCGGCCGCTGGGATCTCGTCGCGCTGATCGATCCCGACTACGCCTTGCCGAGTTCGGTCGCCGAGGGCGTCGGCAGCGCAGTCGCCGACTCGCCGGCGCACCTGCGGCGCCTCGCGCCCCAGCAGCGCCACTGCGTGCTCCAGCCCCGTGGCCGCCAG
>CAMLLF010000464.1 GCA_946480705.1 uncultured Lysobacteraceae bacterium
GCCGAGCGCGCGCGGCGCAGGTCGGAGTGGTAGACGTCGGTCAGCACCTGGTCGTTGGTGTAGGCGTGGATCGTCGTCATCAGGCCGTGCTCGATGCCGATCTTCTCGTGCAGCACCTTGGCGAGCGGCGCGAGGCAGTTGGTCGTGCACGAGGCGTTGGAAATGACTTCGTGCGAAGCCTTGAGCTGGTCGTGGTTCACGCCGTAGACGAAGGTGCCGTCGACATCGTTGCCGCCCGGCGCGGAAATGATGACTTTCTTCGCGCCGCCGGCGAGGTGGGCGCCGGCCTTGGCCTTGCTCGTGAACAGGCCGGTGCATTCGAGCACGACGTCGACGCCGTGGGCACCCCAGGGCAGCTTGGCCGGATCGCGTTCGGCGAACACCTTGATGCGGTCGCCCTTGACGACGAGCTCGCCGCCGTCGACGTTCACGTCGAACGGGAACTTGCCGTGTGCGGTGTCATAGCGGGTCAGATGCGCATTGGTTTCGGCGTCGCCCAGGTCGTTGATCGCGACGATCTGGATTTCCTGGTTGCGGCCGGCTTCGTACAGCGCACGCAGAACATTGCGGCCGATACGGCCGTAGCCGTTGATGGCAACTTTCACCGCCATGGTGAGGGCTCCTGAAAAAGGGTGGGGATGGGCGAAAAGACACGGGATTGTAGCAATAGGCGGGGAATCGGGAATCGGGAATCGTCATGGCGGCCCTTGGAAAGCCCGCCACCAGCGCAGGCACGGGAGGACGGACCGGGCAGTGTCTTGCCTTGCCCCTGCGATTCCCCATTCCCGGCCTTGCTAACCAAATCCCCGTTCCGCCCATCCATCCGGCCATGACAGTCGACGACGAACGGGTCGCCCGGGCCCGCAATGGAGATCGTGACGCGTTCCGGCGCCTGGTCGAGGGCGAGACGCGGCCGTTGTACGCGGTGGCCGCGCGCATCACGCGCGACGCGGCATTGGCCGAGGACGCCGTGCAGGAAGCGCTGTTCAATGCCTGGCGCCACCTGCGCGACTTCGACGGGCGGGCGAATTTCAAGACCTGGCTGCACCGGATCACCGTCAACGCGGCGCTGGAACAGCTGCGCCGTCGCAGCGGCCGCGAGCAGTTCCTGGCCGACGCGGCCCAGACCGACGATGGCGCCGAGGACTTTCTCGCGGCCCACGCCGACGACCTGCCCGGGCCGGAACAGCTCGCCGGCGGCCGCGAGATCGGGCTCAAGGTCCAGGCCCAGCTCGACCGTATGACTCACCTGGAACGCAGCGCCTTCGTGCTGCGGCATCACGAAGGCCAGTCGCTGGAGGAGATCTGCGGCGTGCTGGCGATCAATGTCTCGGCCTGCAAGCAGGCCATATTCCGTGCCGTGCGCAAGCTGCGCGGCGCGCTGGAACCGCTGAGGTAAGCGATGGACGCGATCCGCGATACCGACCTGATCCTGTATCACTACCGCGACGGACTGAGCGCCGACGAGCTCGCCGCGATCGGGCACGCGCTGTCCGCTTCGGCGGCGCTGCGCGCGCGCTACGCCGCACTGCAGGCGACCCTGCTGGCCGCCGACGCCGTGCCCGTGCCGGCCGCCGATACCGAATTCGAGCGGCGCATCTGGCAACGCTGGGAAGCGCAGACCGAGGCGGGGCCGTCCGACCGGCGTCACGCGATCGAGCCGCGCACCGATCGCCGGCCGCGTCACCGCGCCGGTACGCGAGCGCTGCTGCGCGTCGTCGGCGGCGCGCTCGCGCTGGTCGCGGCGCTCGGCGTGGGGTTCCTGCTCGGACGCCAGCCTGCCGGGCCGACGCTCACGGCCGGCACCGGCACGGGTTCGCCGCCCGCCACCACGCAGCGCGACATCGCGACGCGCGTGCTCGATGCCTATGTCGTCGCGCACCTGCGCGAAACCGAAGGCGTCGTGCTGACCGCGGTCAACAGCGACAACGCCGCGCTGCTCGCCGGCAATCGCGAACTCGCCGCGGGTCTGCTCGAATCCAATCGCCTGTATGCGCAGGCCGCGACGCGCGCGGGCAACGCGCGGCTCGCCAATTTCCTGCAGCAGCTCGAACCGTTGTTGATCGAGCTGGCTAACCCGGCGCCGACTGACGCCATCCAAGGTTCCGACGGCTTGCGCGACTACGTCGACAAGACCGATCTGCTGTTCCAGCTGCGCGCCACGCAGGCGCGCATCGAGCCGCAGCGTCCGACCTCGATCTGATGGAGCTCATGATGAACAAAACTGTACTTTGTAGCGTGCTCGGCCTGCTGCTGGCCGCCGCCGCGCTGCCGGTGGCCGCGGTTCCGGCCGATGCCGACATGAACACCGCCGACAAGGAGCTGAACCAGCTCTACCGCCAGGGCCAGGAACTGATGGCCAAGTCCGACTGGCGCGAGGCGCTGGACCAGTTCAAGCGACTCGAGCAGCGCATGGTCGAGCGCGGCGAATCCAACGTCGACACGGCAGTCTTCTGGCAGGCCTACGTGCTCGTGCAGGCCAGGCAGCCGGCCGACGCGCGCCGCACGGTCGAGCGCCTGCGCAAGAATTTCCCGCAGAGCCGCTGGATCGCCGAAGCCGAAACCCTGCTGCGCCAGAACGACGGCGACGCGGCCAAGTCCGGCGGCGGCGACGGCGACCTCGCCGAGATCGCGGTGGAAGGTCTCATGAACGCGCCGCCGGAGCGCGCGCTGCCGCTGCTGAAGAAGGTGCTGCGCGGCCAGCATCCGGAGAAGGTCAAGCGGCGCGCGCTGTTCGTACTGAGCCAGCTCGATTCGGGCGAGGCGCTGTCCGAACTCGCGGGCATCGCGCGCACCGGCGATCCGGCGCTGCGCGGCGAGGCGATCCGCATGCTCGGCATCAGCGGCGACGACAAGGCGCTCGCCGAGCTCGCGACGCTGTACAAGGGAGCTGCGCCCGCCGACCGGCGAGAAGTGCTGCAGGCGTGGATGATCGCCGACCGGAAAGATCTCGTGTTCGGCGCCGCGCGCGACGAAACCGATACCAAGTTGCGCCGGGAAGCGATCCAGCTGCTCGGCGCGATGGAAGCGACCGACGAACTCAAGCAGCTGCTGCCGAGCGTCAACGAGCCCGAGCTGCAGAGCCAGATCGTGCAGTCGCTCGGCGTGGCCGAGGACGTCGATGCGCTGGTGCAGATCGCCGGCACGCATGCCAGCGAATCGGTGCGGCTCGAAGCCTATCGCGCGATCGGCGTGGCCGGCGGCGAAGAGGCCAGCACGGCGCTGATCAGCCTGTATCCGAAGGCGGCGAGCGCGGCGCAGCGCGACGCGATCCTGCAGGGGCTGCTGATCGCCGACGACGAGAAGGCGATGACGAAGCTGTACAAGAGTGCAAAAAGCAAGGAAGAGAAACAGCAGATCCTGCGCATGCTGACCGCCATGGGCGACGACGCCGCACTCGAGATCATCGAGCAGGAACTGCAGTAGCCGAGCGGGCCGGCCGGCCCGCCGCGTCATCCGACACCGAGATCAAACGCGCCGCGCGACGGCGCGGCGGGCGCCTGCGCGCCGTCGCGCGGCCACTACCGGAGATTTCCCATGCGTATCGTGTTTGCATTGCTGCTGCTTGGCGCAGCGCCGTTCGTTTCCGCCGCCGAGGATCTGTCGCGCCGCATCGTCGCGAACGAGGGCTGGGTGTCGTGGCAGGTGCCGCGCGTCGCCGACGCCGGCGACTCCTGCTGCCACACCATCCACGGCGACGTCGTGAGCCGCCGCGGCTGCGACCTCGACGGCCGGCAGTGGAACATCAACAGTTCGACCGGCGGCGATGCCGGCAATCTGGTCATCTACGCGCACGTGCGCGGCGGCGTCGTGGACAAGATCCGCGCGTTCTCGGCGACCTGCCCGGTGCGCACCGCCGAACCTTTGCGCGGGATCGACGGCGTCGATCCCGCCGCGAGCGTGAACTGGCTCGCCGAACATGCGCGCCGCGAGCGCGGCAAGAAGGACGACGACGAGGCCATCGCCGCGCTCGCGTCGCATGCCACGCCGGTCGCGATGACCGCGCTGCGCGATCTCGCCGCGCCCGAACGTCCCGAAAAGCAGCGCCAGGCGGCGCTGTTCTGGATGGGGCAGGCGCGCGGCGCCGAAGGCGTCAACGCGGTAGAGCGTTATGCGCGCGACGACGCCGACGCGGACATCCGCGAGCACGCCGTGTTCGTGCTGTCC
>CAMLLF010000465.1 GCA_946480705.1 uncultured Lysobacteraceae bacterium
TCAGCGTCGTCCGGCAGCGCTGCTCTGACCTGCATTCGATGCCTCGCTTCGTTTCGATTGCGTCGCTCGACGCGGATCATGCCGGTACCGGCGCACATTCGCATTCGGTCAGCCCAGCAGGCGTGCGCGTCCCGATGACTGACGACACTGCGAACAGGCGACGGCCTCATGCAACGCTGGCGCCACCGATGGTCGCTCAGGATGATCCGGCATCATGGAAACGACGATTCTCACAGTGTTCGGCTTCGCCGTCGTCGATGCGATCAACCCCTCGGCGCTGGCGGTGACGCTCGTGCTGCTGACGCAGGCGCGCGCCGTGCCCCGCGTGATCGCGTATGTCGCCGGGATACTCGCGACCTACCTCGCGCTCGGCATCGCCCTGATGCTCGGTTTCGGCGCCGCGCTGCGCGGGCTCGGCGCGGCGCTCGACCACCCGGCCGTGCTTGCGCTGCAGGCGGCGCTCGGGCTCGGGCTGCTGCTCTACGCGATCGCCGCGCCGACCCCGTCCGCCGCGCCGCGCGAGGCTCGCGAAACCGGTCGCGCCAGCGCGATCGGCATGTTCATGCTCGGCGCCACCGTCACGGCGACCGAACTCGTGACGGCGCTGCCCTACTTCGCCGCCATCGCCGTCATGACCTCCGCGAAGCTCGCCGCGGCGCAGTGGCTGCCGCTGCTGCTCGCCTACAACGCGATCTTCATCGCGCCGCCGCTGGTTCTGCTCGGACTGCACCTGCTGTTCGGCAAGCGGCTCGGACCGCGCTATGCGCACTGGCGCGACGTGCTCGCGCGCGGCGCGCGCGAAACCGTGCTCTGGGTCCTCGCGCTCGTCGGCTTCGCGCTCGCGGGCGACGCGATCGCCCGGTATCTGCATCAGCGCGCGAAGGCCGATCGCAGCGGCATGCCGGCGAAAGGTGCCGTGACCGCCGCGCCGCTGCCGTCGTCCGCACCGCACGTGTTCGCGGTGCCGCCGTCACGGCGCCCGTAGCGACGAACTACGGCTCGACGACGACCGCCCTCGCGACATAGCCGCGGCCCGCATCGCAGTCGCGCTGCGCCTCCTCGACGAGCCAGTCGCGGAACTTCGCGATCTTGCTGCTGTTCTGGCGCGCGACGGGCCAGGTGAACCAGAACGCGCGGCCGTCGCTCGCGACCGCATCGTGCGCGGGCACGAGACGGCCCGACGCGAGTTCGTCGCAGAACAGCAGCGGCGAGGCGATCGCGACGCCCTGCCCGGCAATCGCCGCGGCGACGTCGAGGTATTCCGCGGACAGGTTCGTGCCGAAGCGCTGGGGCGCGGGACCGCTGCGGCGGCCGAGCGCGCGGTACCACAGCGTCCACCAGTCGGGACGGCCGAGCAGCGGCACGCCGATGCGGTCCGGGTCGGCCATGTCCACGAGTGCACGTTTGAGAGCCGGCGCGCACAGCGGCATGAACAGGCTCGGCATCAGCCTGACCGTGCGCAGGCCCGGCCAGCGGCCGTGGCCGTTGCGCACGGCGGCGTCGAAGCGTCCGGCGCCGAGTTCCTGCGCATCCGCCGAAAGATCGAGTTCGACCGCGACGTCGGCATGCCGCTGGCGGAAGCGGCCCAGGCGCGGCGTCAGCCAGCTCGTGCCGAAGCTCGGCAGCGTGGTCAGGCGCAGCCGCGTCTCGTCGAGTTCGACGGCGCGGACGAAGCTCGCGCGCAATGCGGCAAATGCGGCAATGGCCTCATTCGCGATGAGTTCACCGGCTTCGGTCAGAACGACCCGCTGCGGATGCCGCGCGAACAGCGCGACGCCGATCTGCTGTTCGAGCCGGCGCACATGGTAGGAGACCGAGGCCGCCGTCGTGTCGAGTTCCTGCGCGGCCTTGACGAAGCTGCCGAGCCGGGCCGCCGCCTCGAAGGCGCGGATCGACACGAGCGACGGAAAGCGATCCTGGCCGAGCATAAGTCCGCCTTAGCCTGCGAGGCCGGATTTCGCGTCGCGTCCGCCGCGCGCGCTTGCGATGCTCGTCCCGACCCGCCCGACGAACCTCAACGCAGGAGCCGACCGCATGACCCCTATCGTTCCGATGACGCGCCGCGACTTCGTCGCCGCGCTCGCGCTGGCCGGCGGCGCGGCCGCACTCGGCGTCCCGCGCGCGCTGCGCGCAGCCGGCACGGCGCCCGAACACGAGTGGGACTGGCTGATCGGCAATTGGGACGTGCGCCATCGCCGGCTCAAGGAACGGCTCACGGGTTCCGGCGACTGGGAAGACTTCGGCGGCAAGAGCGCACTGTGGCTCGCGATGGGCGGACTGGGCACGATCGACGACAACCTCGTGGAATTGCCGGCCGGAGTCTATCGCGGCCTGACGATCCGTACCTACGACAAGGCCAGCGGAGCGTGGTCGATCTGGTGGCTCGACGGGCGCAATCCTGCGCGCCTCGACGCGCCGGTCACCGGCCGCTTCGACGGCGACGCCGGCGTGTTCAGCGGTCCCGACACGCTGCGCGGCAAGCCCATCGTCATGCGCTTCCGCTGGCTCGACATCCACAGCCGCGAACCGCACTGGGAGCAGGCGTTCTCGCCCGACGGCGGCAAATCCTGGGAAGTGAACTGGGAAAACTTCTTCACACGTACCGCCGAAAAGGCCACGCCGGTCGCGCTGCTGGCCGATCGCCCGCACGACTTCGATTTCCTCGTCGGCCGTTGGAAGGTGCGGCACCGGCGCCTGCGCAAGCGCCTGGCCGGCAGCGGCGACTGGGACAGTTTCGACGGCACGCTCGTGAACTGGCCGGTGCTCGGCGGCCACGGCAATGTCGGCGACAACGTCATGGATTTTCCGGCCGGCGCGTTCCGCGGCATCGGGCTGCGCGCGTTCGACGCCGCGAGCGGCGACTGGCTGAGCTGGTGGTTCGACGGCCGCGCGCCGACGACGCTCGGCCCGCCGCTGCGCGGCCGCTTCGCCGACGGCGTCGGGGAATTCGTCGGCGACGACACCCACGACGGCAAGCCCGTGCGCACGCGCGTGCGCTGGTCGCAGATCACGCCGACCTCGGCACGCTGGGAACAGGCGAGCTCGGCCGACGGCGGCGTGACCTGGGAGGTGAACTGGGTCAGCGAGTTCACACGGACTTGAGAGCGGGAAAGAGGGATCGGGAGCGGGAAACGCGTGGACATGACGCGCTCCCCTCGGGCGTTAGCTACTCTTCCAAAATTCCACTGCCGGACAGAGGGCGGCAAGCGCAACGAAACCGGCCGCTATACTCGTTCCTGACTCCTCCTTCATTCCTGCCCCGATGCCGCAGCCCCAACCGCCCGAGGCAATCGTCGAGAAGGTCCGGCTCATCTGCCTCGATCTGCCCGACGTCGTCGAGGAAGCGGCCTGGACCGGTACGCGCTGGTGCATCCGCACGAAGAACTTCGCGCACGTCGTCATGATCGACGGCGGCTGGCCGCCGGCCTACGCACAAGCCGCCGCCAATGACGGTCCAGCCTGCGTGCTGACGTTCCGCACGCCGCAGCCCGCCGCCGACACGCCGCGCTTCGCCCGGCCGCCGTTCTTCCTGCCGGTCTGGTGGCGCGACATCGTCGGCATCATGCTGACGCCCGACAGCGACTGGGATGCGATCGAACCGCTGCTCGTCGCGAGCTACTGCACGCTCGCGCCGAAGGCGCTCGCGGCACGCGTCGCGGCGCAACGGCAGTAGCGGGACGCGAGTGGCGAGAGACGAGAAGCGCGTGCGCGTGGTGCATCCTCTCTTTTCTCACTCCTCCACACGCTTTGCCCCACTCCACCCGCCCATCGCTCAGTCCTCGCCGGCCCGCGTCGTCACGGCCTCGATCCAATAGCCGTCGGGATCGATGACGAAGGCCGCGTAGTAGTTCGGACCGTAGTGCGGACGCAGGCCCGGCGCACCCTGGTCGCTGCCGCCGCGCGCGAGCGCCTGCGCGTGGAAGCGATCGACCGCATGCCGCGACGGTGCGGCGAACGCGAGATGAAAGCCCGACGGTGAGATCCGCACGAGCTCGCGCTGCTTGACCGCGAAAAACTCGTCGTCGTCGTGAAGGCCGTAGCCGGCGCCGCTGTCGCTCGTCCAGACGCGGCGATAGCCGAGCGCCGGCATGACTGCGTCGTAGAACGCGGTCGAACGCGCAAGATCGGCAACGGCAAACGAGATGGGGTGCAGCATG
>CAMLLF010000466.1 GCA_946480705.1 uncultured Lysobacteraceae bacterium
CTCGGCGACTTCGCGCGGATCGGGCGCGAGCACGTAGTCCGGCGACACTTCGGCGACGACCGGCGTGACGCCGAAGCCGCTGATCGTCTCGAAGCAGTCGAGGAATCCGAGCGGACGCACGAGGTCGCGCGCGATGCCGGTTTCCTCTTCGGTCTCGCGCAGCGCGGCAGCAATGGCGTCCGCGTCGTCGTCCTCGATGCGCCCGCCCGGAAACGCCACCTGCCCCGCATGCGTGCGCAGGCCTTCGTTGCGCCGCGTGAGCAGCATCGACAGACCGTCGTCGCGCCGCACGAGCGGCACGAGCACGGCGGCCGGCGTGCGCACGCTGTCCCCGAGCAGATCGGCGAGTTCCGCGTGATTCCAGCCCGGTAGCGACGGCGGATCGTCGAGGCCACGCAGCGAGGAAACGAGATTCGCGCCGACGCCGGCGCGCGGATTCATGTGCGCTGCCGCTCCCGGTCCGGCAGCACGTCGAACATCAGGTGACGGCGCTCCGCATCGCTGAGTCCGCGCCAGGCGGCAATTTCGGCGCCCGTGCGAAAACAGCCTTCGCAATAGCCGGCAGCATCGAGCGCGCAGACGCCGATACACGGAGTGAGGATCGCAACGGGAGGGTTAACTGAGAACATCGTCGTAGGAATGTGGCGATTACGTTGCTAGATTACAACAACCCTGAACTGCGGAACGGTTGAGCATGCTCGCACTTGCCACCCGGGTCGTCAGCGATTACGGCAAGGTGCTCGCACACGTTTCCCCTGGCGTGTACGGGCTGCCGCAGTCCCTGTTGCCCTATCCGAAGGAACGCATCCGCGCCGCGCTGCGCTTCCTGCTGCACGAGGTAGCCCCGGAGCATCCCGAGCTCCGCGAAGGCCTCGCCCGCGGCTATGTATACCTTGCACAATTTGTCGCCGACGATGACGCCGACGTCATCGCGCGCGGCGCGGCGGTCGCCAGCGGAATCGGCATCGGCAGCGACGACGCGGACGCCGAACCGGCCATGCGCCTGATCAACCGGATCAAGGCGGAGATGGAGATTGCGCTCGAGGAACTCGCCGGCGGCGACGCGGCACGGGCGTAGCTCGCTTGATTTTGAGACAAGTGAAGAGTGAGAAGCAGTGAAAAAAGAATACGAGAGGAAGCCCACTCGTTTCCCGCTTCTCTTCACTCAAAAAAAAGCCGCGCTTATGCGCGGCTTCTCTATTTACTGCTTCACATCGACCAGCTTGATTTCGAACACCAGCGCTTCGTTCGGTCCGATGCGCGGCGGCTGGCCGCGTTCGCCATAGGCGAGTTCCGGCGGCACGAACAGCTGCCAGTGGTCGCCGACGCGCATCAGCGGCAGCGCTTCCTGCCAGCCCTTGATGACGTCCTTGACCTTGAACTGCACCGGTTCGCCGCGGGCGAACGAGCTGTCGAATTCGAGGCCGGAACTCAGCGAGCCGCGATAGTGCACGGTGACGTCGCTGTTGAGATTCGCGCGCGCGCCGGTGCCTTCTTCGATGACCCGGTACTGCAGGCCCGACTGCGTCGAGACGACGTTCTTCTTGCTCTTGTTCTCGGCGAGGAACTTCTGGCTCTTGGCCTTGTTGTCCGCCGACATCTTGTCGAACTCGGCCTTGGCCTCGGTCATCATCTTCTGCTGCATCTTGCCGAGCACGTCGCGCATGACTTCCTGCGACACGGCGGGACTCTTCTTCGTGTAGCCGTCCTGCATCGCGCGGATGACGGTGTTCACGTCGATGTCCATCTTGCGCTCGACGAAATCCTGGCCGATCTGATAGCCGATGGAGTAGCTCAGCTTGCCTTTCTCACTCGAGGTGTCCTGCGCGACGGCAGCACCGGTCGCGAGCAGCAACGCTGCGGCGACAGACCAACGCAAATTCATGCTTACCTCCATTGAAGTACCGCCGAAATCGACCGGCCCGGGGATGGCGGCCGCAAAGAGCTGGCCATGATAGCGAAGGTGCAAGTCACCGGCTACCGGACCGCAGGGTCTCGTGTCGCGCGCCGTACCGGCGCGATCAAGGCCGGCCGCAGACTGCCGCGCCGGAGCTGAACAGCACCCGCATGCCGCCTGCTACCATCCGGGCTTTTCGCACGGAGCCGCTCATGGACTACCAGAACCTGCTCGTCGCCGACCGCGGCGCGGTCCGCACGATCACGATCAACCGCCCTGACAAGCTCAATGCATTGAATCTGCGCACGCTGCAGGAACTCGACGCGGCCTTCCGGGCGGCGCGCGAGGACGCCGCCGTCCGCGTGATCGTTCTGGCCGGTTCGGGGGAAAAGGCTTTCGTTGCGGGTGCCGACATCGCCGAGCTCGCCACGCTGAGTCCGATCGACGCCCAGGCGTTCTCCCGCGCCGGGCAGATCCTGATGCGCGGCATCGAACGCACGAACAAACCGGTCATCGCCCGGATCCAGGGTTTCGCGCTTGGCGGCGGCATGGAACTCGCGATGAGCTGCCACCTGCGCATCGCGAGCGAGAAGGCGAAGCTCGGCCAGCCCGAGATCAATCTCGGCGTGATTCCTGGATTCGGCGGCACGCAGCGGCTGGCCCGGCTGGCCGGCCGCAGCGCCGCACTCGAACTCTGCCTGCTCGGCACGACGATCGACGCCGCGCGCGGCCAGGCGCTCGGCGTGCTCAACCGCGTCGTTCCCGCCGACCGCCTCGACGCGGAAGTCGATACCGTCGCCGACCAGCTGGCCGCCGCGGCGCCGGTCGCTCTGGCCGGCATCCTCGACGCCGTGACCGTCGGCGCCGATTGTCCGATGGACGCGGCGCTGGAATTCGAGACCCAGGCATTCGCGCTGTGCTGCTCGACCGCCGACATGCGCGAGGGCACGCAGGCCTTCCTGCAGAAGCGCAAGGCCGAATTTGCCGGCCGCTGAACCGTTGTGGCGACCGGAGCGGGCACCCGCTACGGTCGTCCGATATTTCACGAATGTGACAGCATTGCCGCGCCAAGCCGTTGATGCCGCAGGACTACGCCGGCCGCAGCCGGTTAACGGCCCTTCGTTGTCACAGAGCTGAAATAAAACTCCCACGCGACTGCAACAGACCGCGCGTACAAAGCGCGCCGATACCTGTAGCTCAGCCGCTTCCAAGGAGTTCACCGTGTTCAAGACTTTCACGACGCGCCTCGCGCTCGCCGGCCTCATCGCGGCGGGTTCGGTCTCGGCCCAGGCCGCCGACATCACCGGCGCCGGCGCCACCTTCGTCTATCCGGTCATGTCGAAGTGGTCGGCCGACTACAGCACGGCCACCGGCAACAAGATCAACTACCAGTCCATCGGTTCCGGCGGCGGCATCGCCCAGATCAAGGCCGGCACCGTCGATTTCGGCTCGTCCGACAAGCCGCTCGACAGCAAGGAACTCGCGGAAGCCGGCCTTGGCCAGTTTCCGTCGGTGATCGGCGGCGTCGTTCCGGTCGTCAACATCAAAGGCATCGAACCGGGCAAGATCCAGTTCACCGGCCCGCTGCTCGCCGACATCTTCCTCGGCAAGATCACCAAGTGGAACGATCCGCAGATCGTCGCCGTCAACGCCGGCGTTGCGCTGCCGGACGCGATGATCACCGTCGTGCACCGCTCCGACGGTTCGGGCACCACGTTCAACTGGGTCAACTATCTGTCGAAGGTCTCGCCGGAATGGAAGACCAAGATCGGCGAAGGCACCTCGGTGCAGTGGCCGGTCGGCGTCGGCGGCAAGGGCAATGAAGGCGTTGCCGCGTACGTCAAGCAGATCCCGGGCTCGATCGGCTACGTCGAACTCGCCTATTCGCTGCAGAACAAGATGACCTATGGCGCCGTGCAGAACGCCGCCGGCAAGTTCGTGCAGCCGAACCGCGAAAGCTTCCAGGCCGCCGCCGCGAGCGCCGACTGGAAGAACGCAAAGGACTTCTTCCTGATCATCACGAACGCCCCGGGCGACGCCTCGTGGCCGATCGCCGCGACGAACTTCATCCTGATGTACAAGCAACCCAAGGATGCCGCGCGCAGCAAGAACACGCTGGCCTTCTTCAAGTGGGCGCTCGAAAACGGCAAGCCGCAGGCCGAAGCGCTCGACTTCGTGCCGCTGCCCGAAGAACTGCCGGAGGTGCCGCCCTGCAGCGTGCTGTCCGGGGCGGATTCGGCTCCGCGCCGTTCCGAGCGTT
>CAMLLF010000467.1 GCA_946480705.1 uncultured Lysobacteraceae bacterium
GCCAGGCGCGCCGGCGGCCAGGTGCTGAACCTGCTCGCGCTCGACGACGCCGCGGTGATCGCGAACCTCGACCGTCCGCGCTGGGCGCTGCGCGCGACGCGCGTCGTGCGCGGCGAGTGCGCGGATCTCGCGCCCGCGGCACCGCAGCCGGCCGGTGCGACGTTCTCGCTGTACGGCCGCTGCAGTCCCGACGCGGAACTCGAACTGCGCTTCGGCGACGGCGGCGGTGCGTCGCTCGTGCGCACGATCGCGCCCGCAGCCGGCGAGGCGCTCGACGCCGTCCGCGGCGCGTTCGTCGAGCGCCTCTGGGCGACCGCGCGCATCGCCGATCTCGACGACGCGCCGCAGCGCGACCGCGACGCGATCGTCGCCCTTTCCAAGACCCATGGCGTCGTCACGCGCGATACCTCGCTGCTCGTGCTCGACCGCATCACGGACTATGTGCGCTACCGCGTGCAGCCGCGCGAACCCGATCTCGCCGCGCAGTATCACGCGTTGATGGCGAGTTCGAGCCAGATCCAGACCGAAGCCGGCGCGCGCGACCAGCATCGCGGCCGCGTGCTCGTCGACTGGCAGAGTTTCCGCACCTGGCACGAACGTCCGCACGCCTGGCTCGACACGCTGCTCGAGCCGGCCGCCGAACTCGAAGTCGTGCGCTGGGAAACCGCACCGCAACTGAGCGACGACAAGGCCGGCCAGAAACTCGCGCGCGAGATCGCACACGAGGCAGCCACGCTGAGAAAGCGCCGGGCCGACGGCAGTGCCGGCCAGACCGCGCAGGCAATCTGGAAGCGTGATGCCGCCGCGCTGATGCTGCGTCTCGACACGCTGCGCCAGCGTCGCCTCGAACGTGCGCCGACTTCCGATGCGATCACGCAACGGCCGGTCCGCGAGGAACGTCCGGCGCGCATCGGCGGAGGCGGTGCGCGCGCCAAGATGACCGTGCAGATGGCGCCGCCGGCCATGGCGCCCGCGCCCGCTGCCACGGAAGCCGCCGCGCCCGCGCGCGCCGACGACGTGCACATTGCGGCACAGAAAAGCGCGCGGGACGCCGATGGCGGCGCACCCGGCAGCGCCGAACTCGGCATCGTGCTGCGCGAATGGGATCCGCAGACGCCGTACCTTGCGCGACTGCGTGACGCGAAGGACCCATATGCGGCTTACTTGCAGGAGCGCCGCGGGCAGGCATCGACGCCGGCCTTCTTCCTCGACTGCGCGAACTATTTCCACAACGAGGCAAAGGACGCGCGCCTCGCGCTGCGCGTACTGTCCAACCTGGCCGAGATCGACTTCGAGAGCGCGCCGCTGCTGCGCGTGCTCGCCGCACGCCTGCAGCAGTGGAACCGCTTCGACCTCGCCGTGCCGCTGTTCGAGCAGGTGCTGACCCTGCGCGGCGAGGAGCCGCAGAGCCGCCGCGATCTCGCACTCGCACTGTCGCGCCGCGAGCGGCCCGACTTCGCGCGCGCCGTCACGCTGCTCTGGGAAGTCGCCGACCGCCAGTGGGACGCCCGCTTCCCCGAAGTCGAAATCATCGCGCTGCACGAACTCGGCGACGTGCTCGCGCGCGCACCGACCGCGCAGCGGCCCGCGCTGGACGCACTGACGAAGCGGCTCGGCATTCCGCCGGCGCTGCTGGAACCGCTGCCGGTCGACCTGCGCGTCGTGCTCGGCTGGGACGCCGACAACGTCGACATCGATCTCTGGGTCGTCGATCCGCTCGGCGACGTCGCGATCTTCCGCAATCCGCGCACGAAGACCGGCGGCCACCTGAGCCGCGACTTCACCGGCGGCTACGGCCCCGAGGTGTTCACGATCCGGCGGCCGATTCCGGGCACTTACGTCGTGAAGACGCACTACTTTTCGAGCCGGGCGCAGAAGCTCACGGGCGCGGTCACGCTGCAGCTCGAATTCCTGACGCGCTTCGCGAGCGGCGACAGCCGGCGCGAGGCGGTGACGCGCCGTCTCGACGACGTCAACGGCGAAATCGAGATCGGCCGGTTCACCGTCGGGGCAGAGTGAGTGCGAGAGGACTACTGACGACGATTTCCCGCGAAGGCCGCCGCGACGAGCCGGCACTCCGCAGGAGTCGATTTCCCGATTTCCACAAACAAACTACGCGACGGCGCGAGTCCCCGCGAAACCGCGGAACCCCGGCGATGGCCTCACCCCGCGCGCCGCGGAAACAGCGCCGACAGTCGCTGCGGCAGCGCCTGCAGCGGCGGATGCGCGGCGGCCCGCCGCGACGGCGATCTGTCCGAGTCGGCGGGCTCGCCGTCCTCGTCGTTCGCCGCGGAGCGCGCGGCGACGCCGGGATAGTCGGCGGCGGCAATGGCCGCGGTGTAGTTCGCAAACGTCGGCTCAGGCTCTTCGGCGTACCTGTCGGCCGCCGCGCGGTGTGCGGCGGCGAGCCGCGCCGTGACGTGGGCCGGCAGGGCGTCGATGCGCGTGCGTGCCTGACGCGGCGGTCCGACGCGCGCCAGCAGCGCCGAGATTTCGCCGGCGGACAGCGCATTGAGAATCCGCGCGATCGCGGCGACGTCGTGGTGGACGAAGAACGCGACACCGTCGTCGGTGCCGACCGCGCGTGCGCCGAAGGCGAGCGAGAGTCCGCAGATCGGGCTCGACCGCGGCGCCCACCAGAGCGCACGCCGCGCCGATTGCGCGACGCCGAGGTCGAATAGCGGCTTCAGCAGTTGCTTGAGCGGCGAGAATCCGTAGCGATAGCTCGGATCGAGACCGATCTCCGACAGCACGAGCGTGTCGCGTTCGCCGAGCGCGGCCGCAACGGCGCCCCAGTCGCGCTCGGCGACGGCGGCGAGGCTCGGCAGCAGGCGCAGCGAAGCCAGCGCTTCGGTGCCGGCCTCGACCCGACCCCAGGCATAGCCGCCGGTGACGTGCCGGCCGGCGCCGAGCACGACGGCGCAGGCGCGCGGACCGAGTTCGCGGCGCAGCCGCTTGCGCACGTCATCGGCCGTCGTGCCGACGAGCCCCGGCGTGGACACGCTGAGCGCTTCGGCGAGTTCGCAAAGCGAGTCCGCATGACCGCGCTGCTCCATCGCCGCGAAGTTCGTGAACACGCCGGCGGCGTTGGCGGTCTCGGCCGCAGCGACCTTGCGCAGGCGCCATGCCTGCCAGACCCAATACAGCCGCGTCCGCAAATTCGAACCCGTATTTACCGCTGCCGTCGAAGTTTTCACGTGACGCCCCTGCCCATGTCGGTTGCATGACATGGTCCGTGTACGCGCCGTCACACGCGAGTCAACAATCGTTGCAAGCGGTACAGGTTTACAAAGCGACACGATTGCATTGATCCGCTTTGCCTGCAAACGGCTTTTTGGCGAACGCGGCGGCGGAAAACGTCCGGGGGGGCATGCGCGTTCGAGGTTCGCCGGGCCGCTAGAACGCGGGCACGAACACCGACGAACCGCCCGGCGAAGCAGAGTCAGCGTTGTGAAGCGAACCGATCAGAGCCCACCGACCGCCTGAGCGACTGCGCGAAACAGCGCACGCCCCTTGTTCATCGTCTCGGCCCATTCGGCTTCCGGGTCCGAGTCGTAGACGATGCCGGCACCGGCCTGCACATGCAGGCGGCCGTCCTGGATCACGGCGGTACGGATCGCGATGGCGGTGTCGCCGTCGCCCCACCAGCCGATGTAGCCGACCGCGCCCGAATAGATGTTGCGGCGCACGGGTTCGTGTTCCTGGATGACCTCGAGCGCGCGGATCTTCGGCGCGCCGCTGACCGTGCCGGCCGGAAAGCTCGCGCGCAGCACGTCCATGTAGCTGAGCCCGTCGGCGAGATCGCCTTCGACCTGCGAGACGATGTGCATCACGTGCGAATAGCGCTCGATCGCGAAGCGCTCGGTCACCTCGACCGTGCCCGTGCGCGAGATGCGGCCGACGTCGTTGCGGCCGAGGTCGATCAGCATCAGGTGTTCGGCGCGCTCCTTCGGATCGGCGAGCAGTTCGGCTTCGAGCGCCTGGTCCTGTTCCGGCGTCGCGCCGCGCGGCCGCGTGCCCGCGATCGGCCGCACCGTGATCTTCGACCCCTGCACGCGGACGAGGATCTCGGGCGAGGAGCCGACGAGAGCGTAGCCGTCAAGGTCGAGGAAGAAGAGGAAAGGAGAAGGGTTGAGGCGGCGCAAGGCA
>CAMLLF010000468.1 GCA_946480705.1 uncultured Lysobacteraceae bacterium
CGGAGCTTGGCCGGCGGCGGCAGCCACCGTGTCCATGATCTGCAGGTTGATCGACGAGGTGTTGCTGACCTGGTTGTAGTACGCCGTCGCGTTGAAGGTGCCGCCGCCGTTGACGAGTTCGATGAGTCCGGCGTTGAGATTGCGCGGCCGGCCGGCGATGCGGTTGTCGTAGATCTGCGCCTGCACGGTGTTTCCGGGGCGGCCTTCGATGCGCAGATATGCCGGCAGCGAAGTCTGTTCGAACACGAGGCCCGAGAAGTCGTAGGTGGCCGTGCCGACGCCGGAATACGTCGCGCTGACGTACGAATCCCGCAGCCGGAGGCCGCGCAGCGTGACGCTCTGGTCGCCGAGGATCGCGGCCGAACTCACGATGATCCAGTTGCCCGGCGCCAGCGTCGGCCGCCGGCCCGCGCCGGCGACGACACTGAGACTCCGGTTGTACAGATTGATGCTTTCATCGATGGTCGCGTCGCTCTCCAGGACGACGCTGCCGCCGTTCGGCGTTGCGTCGATGCAGGCCTGGAGCGTCGTGTTGCAGGGCGCCGCGCCCGGCCAGACGGCGGCTGTGGCGGGCGCGAGCGGAGTCAGTGCGGCGAGCAGGGCGAGCGGGCGATACGGCGGCATGGTGCTACTCCGTGACAGGGATGCACGGGTAAGCGCAGTTCGGCGGTGCCGCAGGACACCGCGTCTCAGCGCGGCAGCGCGGCGAGCTCCGCGCGCAGGCGACGCGGCACGTAGGGCAGGCGTTCCGCGCTCGCGCGTGCCGAGGCCGCGAGCGCGGCGGGCTCCGCGCAACGCGCCTGCAGCGCCTGCGCGCTGGCGAGGTCCGGCAGCAGCGCAAGCCCGCCCTTCGCGAGAGCCGCCGCGGTCGCGTCGAGGCCGCGGCGCACGACGGCGCAGTTGCCGCGCGCGATCTCGATGCGCTGCTTGACGAGTTCGAGCCGCGCGCGGCGCGGATGACCGGGCGGCAGGCTGTCGCCGAGGTTTGCGAGCACGGCGTCGATCTCGCCGGCGGCCGCGGCGGCGTCGCCGTCGGCGAGCAGCGCATCGGCGCGCGCGGCGCGCGACTGCAGCGTGTCCGCATGGGTGGCGCCGAGCGTGGCGTCGAGCACGGCCAGCGCGTCGCGGTAGCTGACGAGTGCCGCGGTGGCGTCGCCGCGCTCGAACTGCGTCGCGGCGACGCCGACGCCGGCGACGCCGACGAGGTAGTGGCGCTCGCCGAGCGCGCGGCGCGCGATCGCAAGTCCTTCGGTGCTGTGTGCGAGCGCCTCGTCGAGGCGGCCGGAAAAGCGCTCGAAGCCGCTCAGGCTGCCGAGCATCGTCGCCACGCTCGGATGCGCGTCGCCCTGGCCGCGCCGCGCCGTCGCGAGCGCTTCGCTCATCCGGGCGATCGCGAGATCGCTCTGTCCCTGCGACCACGCGAGCACCGCAAGCGAGTTCAGGCTGTTCGCGAGATCGGGATGATCCGGGCCGAGGCCGGCGCGCTGGATCGCGATCGCCTGTTCGTACAGCGCAGCCGCCGCGGCGGCATCGCCGAGCCGCTGCTTCGCGACGGCGAGATTGAACACGCTTTGCGCGTAGTCGGGATGGTTGCCGCCAAGCAGTTGCCGGCGCGTGGCTTCGGCCGCGGCGAGCAGTTCGGCGGCTTCGGCCGTCGCGCCGCGCTGCAGCAGGATCACGCCGAGGTCGTGGCGGATCCGCGCGGTTTCGGTATGCGCCGCGCCGTGGGCCGCCAGCGACAGCGCGAGCGCTTCGCGCAGGCTCGCCTCGGCGCCGGCGATGTCGCCGGCGCGGAACTGCACGGGGCCGAGCATGGCGAGATCGCGCCGCCGCGCATCGCTGCCCGCGTCGCGCTGCGTGCGTGCGAGCGCCGTCTGCAGCGCCTGCTGGGCCAGCGCGGGCTGCCCCTGTTCGACGAAGACTTCGGCGAGCCGCCGCTGCGCTTCGGTCAGCAGCGCGGCGTTGACGTCGGGCGTGGCGAGCGCGGCGTCGAGATCGTCGCGCGCCGCATCGAAATGCGCCTGCGCGAGACGCACGCGCGCGCGCTCGATGCGTGCGGCGGCCGCGGTGGTGCCCTGTGCGCCGGCGGCGACCGCATCGTCGGCGAGCGTCGCGGCGCGATCGAGCGTGCCGAGCTGGCGATACGCGCCGGCCAGTGCCGTGGTCAGCTCCGCACGCAACTCGGGATGCGTGGCGAGCGTTTCGCCGAGCCGCGCTTCGCCGCGCGCAATGAGTTCGCGCGCGCTGACCGTGCGGCCTTTGCTCTCGTCGGGACTCACGCCGGCGAACAGCGCGAGCACGAAATCCTTGACCGCTTCGGCGCGCTGCGCCTGCGCGCGCGCGTCGGCCGCCGCCACATTCGCGCGCCGCGATTCGCGCCAGGTCGTGACGACGCCGGCCAGCGCCGTGGCGGCGATCAGGACTGTCGCCGCCACGCCGACGCGATGCCGCAAAAGAAACTTCTTCAGGCGATGGCCGGTGCTCGCGCGGCGCGCGGCGATCGCGCGGCCTTCGCGGTGCGCGCGCAGATCCGCGGCGAGCGCGGCGACGCCGGCGTAGCGCTGCGCCGGATCGGGCGCGAGCGCCGTGGCGACGATCAGATCCAGGTCGCCGCGCAACTGCTGTGCGAGCTGGCGCGGTGTCGTGGCGCGCGCGGGGGCCGCAGAATCGCTGTCGACGAGCTGCGACAGGCGCCGCGGCGCGTCGGCGCCGCGCAGACCGGGCCGGCGCCCGGTCAGGAGTTCGTGCAGCAGTACGCCGAGCGCGTAGACGTCGGTCGCGGTCGTGATGCCGCCGCCGCTGAACTGTTCGGGTGCGGCATAGGCCGGCGTCAGCCGGCGCAGGCCGGTGCGCGTGTCGTCGTCGCGTTCGGAATCGTCGAGCAGCTTGGCGATGCCGAAATCGAGCAGGCGCGGGCGGCCCTGCGCGTCGACGAGAATGTTCGCGGGCTTGATGTCGCGATGCACGATCAGCGCGCGATGCGCGGCCTCGACCGCGTCGCAGACGTCGAGGAACAGATCGACGCGCTGGTCGACGCGCAGCCGCTGCGCATCGCACCAGCGCACGATGTCCACGCCTTCGACGTAGTCGAGCGCGAACCACGGCACGCCGTCGGGCGTGAAGCCGCCGTCGATCAGGCGCGCGATCGACGGATGTTCGAGTCGCGCGAGGATCCGCCGTTCGCGGCGGAAACGCGCCTGCTCGTGCGGGTCGCGCAGGCCGACGCGCAGCAGTTTCAGCGCGACGCGCTGCACGTAGCCGTCGACTTCGCGTTCGGCGCGATAGACGCTGCCGCTGCCGCCCTCGCCGATGAGATCTATCACGCGATACGGTCCGATCTGCGCCGGCAGCGCCGCGGTTTCTCCGCCGATCAGCGACTCGGCGTAGTCGGCGCTGTTGCCGTCGAGAAAACCCTGCTGCGATTCGCGCGCGAGGAGATCGCGCAGCAGCGCGCGCAATTCCTCGTCGGCGACGGCGGCGAGCAGCGCCTCGCGCTCCTCGGGAGCGCGGTCGAGCAGACGGTCGAGCAGCGGCGCGAGTTCCTGCCAGCGCGCCGCAACGGCCGGATTCACGCCGGCGTCTCCAGCGCGTGGTGCAGAAACAGGCGCGCCTTGTTCCAGTCGCGCACGACGCTGCGCGTCGTGATGCCGAGTACCGCCGCGACTTCCTCGACCGACAGTCCGGCGAAAAAGCGCAGCTCCACGACTTTCGCGAGCCGCGCATCGAGCGCGCCGAGTCCCGCGAGCGCCGCGTCGAGCGCGACCATCTCGCCGGCGATGCAGTCGATCGGAACTTCCGCCGACTGCCAGTCCAGCGCGAGCTGTCCGCCGCCGCGTTTCTGCGCCGAGCGGCGCCGCGCGTGGTCGACGAGGATGTGGCGCATCGCGGTCGCGGCGTAGCCGAGAAAATGCGCGCGGTCCTGCCAGACCGCATCGCGCTGGCTGACGAGACTCAGATAGGCCTCGTGCACGAGCGCCGTCGTGCTCAGCGTCTGGTGGCCGTTGCCCGCGAGATAGCGATGGGCGAGCTGGCGCAGACGTTCATAGACCTGCGGCAGGAGCTGATCGACGGCGCGCTCGTCCCCGCAGCGTGCCTGGGCGAGCAGGGCGGTGACCTCGCGGTGGTCGCTGGTGAGGACGTCGATCA
>CAMLLF010000469.1 GCA_946480705.1 uncultured Lysobacteraceae bacterium
CGACAGCCTGATCGGCAAGCTCATCGTCCACGTCTTCGGGGCGCTGGCCGAATTCGAGCGGGAGATTCTCCGCGAGCGGGTCAACGCCGGCATCGCCTCGGCGCGGACGAGCCCCTCCACGTCCAGTCCCAGCGCTGGCGTGCTGGCCACCGTCCGCGAGCTGGGCATCGGGTTCGTGCCGTACGCGCCCCTGGGCCGGGGCTTCCTGTCCGGCACGATCCGCTCGGTCGCCGCGCGGCGCGCGCGGGCGCACGAGCGGCAAGATCTCGCGCGCGCTCGTCACGGTGGAGATCGTGCTGATCTCGGTCGTCATGCTTGTGGGCAGCGCCATGGGCATCATCGCCTACCGCGCGGCGCACGTGGATTTCGGCATGGACACGACGAACCTCGTGACCATGCCGGTCGAACTCGATCTCAAGAAATACGCCAAACCCGCCGAGCAGCTGCTGTTCTTCGACCGGCTGCTGAGCGAGCTGCGGCGCAGCGGCGACATCGAGGCGGCGACCGTGCTGCAGGAACTCGGCGAGAGCGAGTTCGCGGTCGACGGCGTGGAATACAACACGCCGGACGACTATCCGCGCGCCGCGCTGCTCGTGACCTCGGCGTCGCCGGCGCCGATCGCGACGCGCCTGATCGAAGGCCGCAATTTCGACAGCCGCGATTCCGAGACGGGTCTCAAGACCATCATCGTGAGCCAGTCGCTCGCGCAGATGTACTGGCCCGACTCGACCGCGCTCGGCAAGCGCGTGCGGCTGATGGGCGAGGGCACGACGCCGGAGAACCGCGTCGTTGTCGGCGTCGTCAGCGACATCCGCCGCGGCGATCTCTTGACCAACCGCAAGAGCAATTTCACCGCGCTGTACCTGCCGCTGCCGCAGTTCATCCAGCCGGCCGCGAGCGTGCTCGTGAAGCACCGCGGCAGTGTCGGCGAGGCGCGCAATTCGCTGTATCGCGCGCTTGCGAACGTCGACGCCTATGCGATCCCGGGCCGCGTGCTGAGCTACGGCGCGATGCTCGAGAAGCTCACGCTGATGGCCACGACGATGACCGACCTGTTCATCCGCTGCGGCCTGTTCGCGATCCTGCTCGCGATGACCGGCATCTACGGACTGACCAGCAACGCCGTCGTGCAGCGCACGCACGAGATCGGCCTGCGCCGCGCGATCGGCGCGAGCGACGGCAGCATCATCGCGCTGTTCCTGCGCCAGGGCGGCCGCCAGCTGACGGTGGGCCTCCTCGTCAGCGGCGCGATCTCGGTGCTCGTGCTCTATGTCGTGTCGCAGTTCGCCGGGGTCGGCGTGATCGCACTGACCTTCATCGGCCTGCTCGTGGCGGCCATCGTGACGGCGCTCGTGCTCAGCGCCGTGTTCATTTCTACGCGCCGCGCCGTTCTGCAGGAACCGGCCGTGGCGCTGCGTTTCGACTGACGACGGAATCCGCGGCGCCGCCGCGGACGTATCGGGGATTTGTGGAGGACTGGCAAATGACGGATCTGGCAAACATCGGCGGCGGCGATCTCAAGGACGTCCAGGGGACGAAGCTGCTGCTCGAGGTGGACACGGGCAATCTGAAGGTGACCGACTGGGCGCAGAAGAACCGCGAGCACGTCGAGCGTCTCGTGCAGGACAACGGCGCGCTGCTGATACGCGGACTCAAGTTCGCCGGCAGCCAGCAGTTCGGCGCGACGCTCGCGACGCTGTTCGGCGAGGAACTGATCCAGTACACGTACCGCTCGACGCCGCGCACGGAACTGCGCGGCAATGTGTATACGGCGACGGAATATCACCCGGACCAGATCATTCCGCAGCACAACGAGAATTCGTACACGAACCGCTGGGCCATGCGCATCGGGTTCCTCTGCACGATGCCGTCGGCGCAGGGCGGGGCGACGCCGATCTGCGACAGCCGCCGCGTCTATGCGGATCTGCCCGACACGCTGCGGCAGCGCTTCGAGGACCGGGGCGTGCTCTACGTGCGCAACTACAGCGATCTCGACATTCCGTGGAGCGAAGTGTTCCAGACCACGGAAAAGGCCGACGTCGAGGAATTCTGCGCGGCGAACGACCTCAGTTACGAATGGCTCGACGACCGGCACCTGCGCACGCACCAGATCAACCAGGCCAGCGCGACGCATCCGGTCACGGCGGACACGGTCTGGTTCAACCAGGCGCACCTGTTCCACGTGAGCAATCTCGAGCCGCAGGTGCGCGACAGCCTGCTCAGCGTGATGCCCGAGGAGCACCTGCCGCGCAATACCTATTACGGCGACGGCGCGCCGATCGAAGCGCCGACGCTCGCGACGATCCGCGAGGTCTACGAGCGCAACACGATCCGCTTCGACTGGCAGCGCAACGACCTGCTGCTGCTCGACAACATGCTGTTCTCGCATGGGCGCGAATCGTTCGCGGGCAATCGGCAGGTATTGGTCGGCATGGCGCGGCTGCACGGAGCGGACAGGGCCGCTCCGGCAAACGGCAGCGCCGCGCCGCGTTCGTCCTGACTCATCGAGGCTGTGCCATGAAAAACCTCACGCCTGTAAAGAATCCCTGGATCGTCACGCACTCCAGCTCGCGCCGCCCCACGCAGCGGCTGTTCTGCTTTCCGTATGCGGGCGGCAACGCACAGGTGTTCCGTGCCTGGGCCGACCGCCTGCCGCCGTCGATCGAGCTGATCGGCATCCAGGCGCCGGGCAAGGGCAGCCGCGTGCTCGAAACGCCGTATTCGACGCTGCGCGAACTCGTCGCGGCACTGCTCGCCGACATCGAGCCGCTGCTGTTCGACCGGCCGTTCAGTTTCTTCGGCCACAGCAACGGCGCGCTCGTCGCGTTCGAGCTGAGCTGCGTGCTGCAGGAGCGCGGCCTGCCGCTGCCGCAGCATCTGTTCCTGTCGGCGAGCCCGGCGCCGTGGACGCGCGTGATCGACCGGCCGTATTCGGCGATGAGCGACGACGAGTTCATCGGCATGCTCGAATCGCTGAGCGGCACGCCGCCGGAAGTGCTGCGCAACCGCGACCTGCTCGACCTGTTCCTGCCGGGCCTGCGCGCCGATTTCTCGCTCGCGGAAAACTATGCGTTCGGACGCCGGCGCAAGCTGTCGGTGCCGACGAGCATCTTCTACGGCGCGCAGGATGAGATCGAGGAAGTGCAGATCCGCTCGTGGCAGCAGCAGCTCGAATCCGAGGCGCGCTTCGAGCAGATTCCCGGCGGTCACTTTTTCATCCACAGCCATGTCGAGCTGCTGACCGACCTCGTGGTCCGGCAGCTCGCCGCGGCGGCCTGAAGGGGAACGTCGAAAAACGTCGACGTTTCCGCGGCGCAGCCATGCGCCGATTCGAACAACGCCGGAACGGCGGCTTTTTGGAAGTTCCCCGAATTTCTCCCTTCATCGCAAGAGGCCGGCATGCAGGCCGGCATCGCATCAACCAAGGATTACGTCATGGGCAACGAAAGCGAACAACTCTACCTGCGCGAAGACGTCTACTTCGAGCCTCTGCTGAACCAGTGGTACGCCTGGCCGTACCTGCTGCCGCCCGTGACCGGCGCCCGCCACATGGTCAACACGCACCGGCGCATCATGAGTTCTTTCGTAAAGAACTATAAATTGCACATCATGGCCGTGCACCAGCCCGGCATGGCCGGCGCCGAGTTCCTCGACTGCAAGGAAGACCAGGTCGCCGACATCAAGGCGCTGATCGACCGCATCGACACCGAGCACGCCGACCTCGTCGCGCTGTCGGACGCCGTGCGCGAGCTCGACGAGCTGCTGCGCACGCACACGACCGGCGAGTCGATCGAATATCTCTATGACAAGGTACCCGAGCCGCTGAAGGGCTATGTCGAGATCTTCATGGACCTCGAACACAATCCCTCGTACCGTCTGCTCGAAAGCCTGTTGTACAAGAGTCCGTACTACAAGCGCTCGCTGCAGAACGTCTCGTTCGGCCTCGTCGACAAGGTCGGCGGCCGTCCGTTCGTGCTGAGCACGCCGCGCCTGCCGGATGCGACGAACCTGCAGCTCAATACCGACTACAACGATCCGATCCTCGACGAGCTGTTCCGCGCGCGCGAAACGCCGATCGCGGCCGACCGGCTCGACGCGCTGTTCGCCGGCCGCCAGACCTCCGGCGGG
>CAMLLF010000470.1 GCA_946480705.1 uncultured Lysobacteraceae bacterium
GTTCCTCGCGGTGATGTCGACCATCGACGGTGTTGTCGATCCTGGTCGGATCGACGCGGCTCGTGACTACGTCGCCGCGCTCGGGCTCTTCCATTCGGCCGGCAATCGCCTGCCGTCGCGGTACCGCGAAGGCATGTTCATCGGCGAACACGGCTCGTGGAACCGCAAGCCGCCAAGCGGATACAAAGTAGTTTTTATTGCTTTTTCCAACGGACGGCCGGACGGACAGCCGCAGGACGTGCTGACCGGATTCCTCGACGCGAAGGGAAACGCGCGCGGCCGGCCGGTCGGCGTCGCGATCGACCGCGGCGGCGCGCTGCTGGTCGCCGACGACGTCGGCAACGCGGTCTGGCGCGTACGTGCCGCGGACTGATCGTCTCACCGGGAAAATCGCCGCACTGAGAGAATCGGCGCGCCGCGCTCACTTTCGCGCATGCGCCCACGTCCGACGTTTTTCTCGATTCCCGCTCTTGTTCTCGTCCTGCTCGCCTTCGGCACCGGCGGCTGCTCGCCGGCGCCGCCGGCCGTCGCCGTCCGGCAGGACTCCGCACTGACGATCCTGATCGGCGGCGGTGCGCGGCCGGCGCGCGCGCCGCAGCCGCCGGCATCGCTGCGCGTGACGACCGTGACGCCGCTGTCGCTCTGGCTGTTCGGTGCGGCGCCGGCGCCGCGCGCCGGCCTCGAGATCGAGCTGATCGTCGTCGATGCGGATGGCCGTCCGACGACGAACGCAGTCGTACAGCCGCGCCGGCTGCGAACCGACGCGAGCGGTTTCGCGGCGCCGATCACATTCCTCGCCGCCGAGGCCGGCGAATACCTCGTCCGCGCCCGTATCGCCGACGGCCCGCGCACGATCGAGGCCCACAGTCCGCGCCTGATCGCCTCGCCGCCGCCGGCGCGCTGAGAGGTCGCGCGCCGCGCGGCCACTTGAAACCTGTCGCACACCTGCAGCGCGCCGAGGATGCCGCCATGCGTCAGACGAGCACCGACCCCGGCATCGGCCGCCAACTTCCGTCGCGGCCGTTCACGCTTATACTCGGGCACAGGTACACGTGTGAGGAGCGGCGCGTGTCGACCGCCGGAATGTCCGTGGAGCAACCTGCGTCGTCGCGCGAACTCGCCGACCGCATCCGAGCCGGCGATGCGCGGGCCGAGCGCGAACTCTATCTGCGCTACGCGCGCGGCCTGCGCTTCCTCGTGCGCCAGCGCGACAATGACGACCAGCTCGCCCAGGACGTCGTGCAGGACTGCTTCCGGATCGCGCTGCCGCAACTGCGCAGCGGCCGGCTTGAAAATCCCGACGCGATCGCAGGCTTCCTGCGCAGCATCACGCTGAACCTGCTGTCGGAATACCAGCGCGCGGGACGCCGCCGTCCGGAGGACGACTTCGACGAGGACGCGGGCGACCTGCCGGTCGACGACAGCGCCGGCCCGCTCGAAGTCACGACGCGCAGCGAACGCCGCACGCTGATCCGCGCGCTCATCGCCGAGCTGCCGGTCGAGCGCGACCGGCAACTGCTCTGGCGCTACTACGTGCTCGATCAGGACAAGCCCGCACTCTGCACTGCGCTCGGCCTGACGCCGGCGCACTTCGACCGCGTGCTGCATCGCGCGAAGAACCGGTTCCGCGAGCTCGCCACGGCGCGCGGACTGGCCCGACCCATGGACGAATCATGATGCCGAACGCCACCGACGCCATTCCGCTGCTCGCCGCACTGCTCGCGCAGCCGGCCGAACGGCAGCGCCTGATCGCGCGCTACCTGCGCGGCGACATGGACGCGGGCATGCTCGCCGCGTTCGAGGAACGATTGCTCGACGACGCCGGCCTGCTCGACGAGGTCGAAACCGAAAAGGTGCTGCGGCAGGGGCTGCGCGAATCGCCGCAGGCACTCGCCGCAACGACGACGCACCGCTGGCGGCTGCCGCTGAGCATCGCCGCGAGCGGCCTGTTCGGCGCGCTGCTCACCTACGCGCTGATGTCTGCGCCGCCGGTCGCACCGGGCGCACAACGCATCGCCGTCGCGCAGCTGCCCGCGACGCGCGGCGACGCGATTCCCGCCGACGCCGAAATCACGCTCGACGCGAGCGCGCGCCAGATCGTGCTGCGCGTTCCCGCGACCAACGAAGCCGGCCCGTTCCGCCTGCGCATCCGCGACGGCGCGACCCTGCTTGGCAGCTTCGACAACCTCACGCCCGACGACAGCGGCCAGTTCGACGTACTCGTCGCGCTGCCGACCCCCGCAACGACACGGCTCACGCTCGACCTCGAAGCCTGGCGCGACGGCAGCTGGCGCCAGCGCCCGACGCGCACCTTGCAGCTGCGCAGACCGTAGGTCGGATTGAACCGCTGGCGAAGCCCAACATCACGGTGAGTCCGCGACGAAGAACCCGTGGCGAAGGAGAACGCTTGAAGCATCGTTTCAACGACAGGGCAAGCGATTCCTCCGCCAGACGTCCGCCGGAAACGACACCGCAATGCCGGGGTTCGCCCGTCGGGCCCACCGCCGGGCAACGCGCCGCCTATTTCTCGAACGCCGCGAAACCGGCCCAATAGTACGGATGCGCCGTGCGGCTGCGCTGCGCGAGCGCGTTCTGCGCGGCGGCGACGGCCGCGGCGGGTTCCGCGCCGTTGGCGAGTGCGTCGTAGAACGTGCGCATGAACGCGGTGCCGATCTCGTCGTCGACGCTCCACAGCGGCGCGACGACATGCTCCGCGCCGGCGACGAGCAGCGCATGCGCGAGACTCGCGCCGGTGCTGCCGGATTTCGAACTGCCGCTCGCGGTGTCGCAGGCGCCGAGCACGACGAGGCGCGCGCGCACGTCGGCCAGCATCAGATCGTGAAAGCTCACGACGTCGAGTCCGCGTTCGGCGTCGTCGGCCGCGACGAGCAGCGCGCTCAGGCCGGGCTCGTCGCGGCTCGCGAATCCATGTGTCGCAAAATGCACAATGCCGCCTTCGCGCGCGAGCGCCGCCAGCGTCCGGCGGCGCGTGAACGCGGTGCCGAGCCAGACCTCGGCCGGCCCATCGGGCCAGTTCGCCGCGATCGTGCGCGCTTCGAGGCGGCCGCCCGGCAGTCGCGGCAGGCTCGCGGCGCTGCGCGCCGCCGCCGAAGCGGCATCGACAGTGGGATCGGCGAAGGCCTGCAACGGCAGGCCGCGGCAGCAGGCCGGCGCTTCCGGCGCGCCCAGATCATCGATGCGTATCACTGCCGGAATCGCCGCGGCCGAGCCGCCCAGCAGCAAGGCCGGCGGCAGTTCCGCGAGCGGCCCGTCCGCAAGCAGGTAGTGGCGCGCGCCGTCGGCGACGCGCACGCCGTCGAATCCGGCGGCGGTTCGCACGGCTTGCGCAGCGACTGTCGTCGCACCGTCGCCGTGCGCCCGGTCCTGCACCGCGTGCAGCAGCGCCGCCGCCGCATCGCGCAGCTCGACCGCCGTACCGGCGGCCTGCTCGGCGAGACCGTCGCGGCGCAGCGTCCAGGTGAACACGCGACGCTCGCCGACGAAGCTGACGACGAGTGCATCGCCGTCGCGCAGCTGCTGCTGCCACGCGCGCAGCAGCGCGGGCGCATCGGCGACGCGCGGGCCGGCCTGGGTGCGCGCGTCGATCTGCTGCGCGCGCGCGAACAGGCCGGGCGCGGCCGAGACTTCGACGACGCTCTCGCGCTCGCGTATGCCCCAGCGCTCGCGCACGCGGTCGTTGACCTGCGCGAGCAGCGCGGTCTGTTCGGGCGTCGCCGTGAGCAAGGCCCGCTCGCCGCGGCGGGCCGCGAGATGCAGCGCGGCGATTTCGCCGAAGCGCGCGACGGCGGCCGCCGGCTCATCCGCGCGCGACAGGTCGAGCAGCCGTTCCAGGCTGCGCCGCGCCTGCGCGAGATAGCTCGTGCGATGCAGCGGATAGCTCTGCAGACTCGCGACGCGCAAGGCGCGCTGCACCGCAGTTTCGTAGTGGCGCCGTGCGGCGGCCCGTTCGCCGCGCCGCTCCGATATCTGCGCCTGCAGCGCGTCGAGATCGGCGAGGCCGAGCACGTCGTCGGCGCGCTGCGCCGCGCGGCGCGCCTGCTGCACGCCGGCTTGCGCCGCCGGCAGCGCGTCGCGCGCGAGCGCACGGCGCGCGAGCGCGATC
>CAMLLF010000471.1 GCA_946480705.1 uncultured Lysobacteraceae bacterium
ATTCGCTGCGCCTGCGCGCGACGTCGGCGAGGGACCAGTTGGCTTCGCTCGACGAGTCGATCCTCATGGCCGAGCGGACGCCCGCCCAGCGCGATGACTTCGAGCGCGCGCAGCACGCGCTGCGTGTCGCTGGCGCGGATGCGCGCGGCCGAGACCGGATCCGCCGCGGCCAGCCGTGCATGCAGCGCGGCGAGCCCGTCGCGCGCCAGATCGGCCTGCAATTGCGCGCGCCGTGCGGGATCGGAGGCCGGGAGTTCGGAAAACCCGCGCATCAGCGCGCGGAAATAGAGCCCGGTGCCGCCGACGAGCAGCGGAATCCGGCCCTGCGCCGTGATCGAGTCCATCTCGCGCAGCGCATCGCTGCGGAATTCCCCGGCCGAATAGGGCTCGTGCGGCTCGCGGATGTCGATGAGCCGATGCGGATACCGCGCGAGCGTCGCCGCGTCGGGCTTCGCGCTGCCGATATCGAGCCCGCGATAGACCAGTGCCGAGTCGACGCTGATCAGCTCCAGCGGAAAACGTTCGGCCAGCACGCAGGCCAGCGCCGTCTTGCCCGAGGCGGTAGGCCCCATGAGCGCGACGGCGAGCGGACGGGTGTCGATGGCGGACATCCGGCGATTCTAGCGGCATCGCCACGGCGGTGGCGGCCGCGGCGCGCGCTGCATTAATCCACAAAGGATGAAATAGAGGGGAGTGGTCAGCAGCCAGAGGCGCAGTGACGACCGCTTTCTCCAGTTCCTGCCTACTCCCCCTCTAGCTGCTGGACACGCCCTACTTCCCCGCAGGCGCCGCTCCGCGCCCTTCCCCGCCGACGCCCATTTCCGCGAGCAGGTTCTTCGCGCCGTCGATCTTGTCCATGACCCAGAGCATGTAGCGCACGTCGACCTGGATCGAGCGGGTCAGCTTCGGATCGAAGATCCAGTCCGCGCTGACGCTGTCCCAGTTGCCGTCGAACGCGAGGCCGACGAGGCGGCCCTGCGCGTCGATCGCCGGCGAGCCGGAGTTGCCGCCGGTGATGTCGAGGTCGGCGAGGAAGTTGACCGGCAACGCGCCGCTCCTGGCCGAGGCATATGGGCCGTAGTCGCGCGCGACCAGCGTCTTGTATTCGCCGGCCGGCGTGTCGAACGGATCGTCGCCGGTGGTCTTCGCGACGATGCCGTCGCCGGTCGTGAACGCGGTGAATTCCACGCCGTCCTTCTTGAAGCCCTGCACCTGGCCGAAGGTCACGCGCAGCGAGCTGTTGGCGTCCGGATACACCGGCTGCTTCAGCGATTCGTTGTACGCGATCATGCCCTGCATATAGCGCGGACGCAGGCGCAGTTCGTCGCCCTGGCGCTGCTTGCGCGCGTTCTCGATCGCGAGCAGGTCGGGCATCAGCGCGACCATGAACTTCAGCGCGGTGTCGCCGGAGGCCTCCAGTTCGCTGCGCCTGGCCTTGAACAGCTTCAGGCGTTCGTCGACGTTCGTCAGGCGCGTGCCCGCGTACAGCGCATCGACCTTCTGCACGAGCGCCGCATCGTCGTTCGCCGCGGCGCCGAGCCAGGCGTCGAGCGCGGCGACGCGCTGATCCTGCGGCAGCTTCACGTACGCGCGCAGGAAATGCGTGAACAGCTGCTCGTCGACGGCCGGATCCATGCGCCGCTCCCATTGTTTGAGCGTGCCTTCGATCTTGGGCTCGTCGCGTGTCTGGAAACCCTGCTCGCGCTGCAGGTCCGGCTTGGCGCGTTCGCTGGCCGTGCGATAGATGTGGTACGACGCGTTGTACAGGAAGGTGCGATTGAGATAACCGAGCACGAGATCGCGCTCGCGCACGCTGCGCTGCTGCGCGAGCACGCCGCGCAGCTCGCCGATGTCGGCGGCCAGCGCCGCGTTCTCGCCGCCCTGCGCGCGCAGCCAGCCGAGCAACGCGTCTTCCTTGGCGGTCTTGGTGTCCACGGCGCGCGCCTTTGCCAGGCCTTCGAGCTGGCCGCGGAAGTTCTTCAGGTAGTTGTTGAAGCCGGCGACGGTGTTGGCGTACTTCACCGCGACCGCCGCGTCCTTCGCGCCCGCGCGGTTGATGATGTCGAGGATCTCGGTGTACCAGCGGATGTTGGTCGGATACTGCCAGTCGATCGCGTCGCGCGTTTCCTCGGCGAGGCGGTAGCGGTTCGTGCGTCCCGGATAGCCCGCGACCATGACGAAGTCGCCGGCTTCCAGGCCGTTCGCATTGAGCGGCAGCACGTGCCTGGGCTTGAACGGCACGTTGTCCTTCGCATACGGCTTGGAGCTGCCGTCCTTGGCGACGTAGGCGCGCAGGAAGCTGAAATCGCCGGTGTGGCGCGGCCACATCCAGTTGTCGACGTCGCCGCCGAACTTGCCGATCGCCGATGGCGGCGCATAGACGAGACGCACGTCCTTGATCTCGCGCTGGCGCACGAGCTGGAAGCTGTAGCCGCCGTGAAAATTGTATACATCGCACTTGATGCCGGGCTTCTCGCATTTCGCGACCGCGGACTTCTGCGCCTTGTCGATGGCTTCGTAGCGCGCGAGGCCGCCGAGCTTGGGATCGATCCTGCCGACGATCTCGCGCGTGATGTCGCGGATCTCGTCGGTCACGTAGACGCGCTGGTTCGGGTCGCCGGGCAGCTCCTCGGCCTGCGTGCGCGCGAGGAACCCGTCCTTGATGAGATTCTTCTCGGCCGTCGAGTTGTACTGGATCGCGCCGTAGGCGCAGTGGTGGTTCGTGACGACGAGCCCTTCGGGCGACACGAACGACGCGGTGCAGCCGCCGATGCTGACGACGGCGCCCATGGTCGGGCCGGTCAGATCGGTCAGCCGGGACGGATCGAGTTCGAGACCGCGCGCCTTGAGCTGGCTCGCGATCGCCGGCAGCTGCGCCGGCTGCCACATGCCCTCATCGGCCGCGGCGAACGTGGTGAAGCAGGCGGCTACGGCCGTGACGAGAACTCGACGCAAGGCGGGACACTCCAGCAGAAGGGTTGGCGGAATCGTGCGGCGCCGCGGCGCGCCAGGGCGGCAGCGGCGACGTGACGGGCGGTTATGCCGCCGGCCGGCAGTGCCCGCCAGCGCCAGAAGTCATGACGGAACCGTTGCCGGAACCGGTCGGGTCCCCGCGCGTCCGGTAGGGGGCGGCGCATGCCCCCGCCACCGGAACGTGGACGTTTTTTCGCTGCTTGCCTGCGCACTTCATGCCGCCTCGCCGTGCCGGATGCGACACTCGGGCCATGAATCCGATCCGCGAACTCGCCGCGCGCCTGCGGCAGGCCCGGCAGGTGCTGGTGCTGACCGGCGCCGGCATCTCGGCCGAGTCCGGCATTGCGACCTTCCGCGATGCGCAGAGCGGCCTGTGGTCGCGCTTTCGTCCCGAAGACCTCGCCACGCCGGAAGCCTTCCGCCGCGATCCCGCACTCGTCTGGCGCTGGTATGCCTGGCGTCGCGAGCAGGTCGCGCAGGCGCAGCCGAACGCGGCGCATCGCGCGCTCGTCGACCTTGCGCAGCGCGTGCCGACCACGCTGGTCACGCAGAACGTCGACGATCTGCACCAGCGCGCGGGCTCGCCCGACGTGATCGCGCTGCACGGTTCGATCGCACGCACGATCTGCTCGGTCACGAAACTCAACATCGACGCCGACTGGCTCGCCGCGCATCCGGGCGAACCGCCGCGTTCGCCGCATCACGCCGACGGACTCGCCCGGCCGGGCGTGGTCTGGTTCGGCGAAAACCTGCCGCCCGATGCGCTCGATCGCGCCGAAGCGGCTGCGCGCGCCTGCGACGTCGTGCTCGCGATCGGCACCTCGGCGCTGGTCTATCCGGCCGCGGGCCTGCCGGGCACCGCCCGGCGAAACGGCGCGTGGTTCGCCGAAATCAATCCGCAGGCCACGCCGCTGACGCCGACCGCCGATCTCGCGGTCGCGCAGGCTGCCGGCACGGCCATGCCGGCGGTGCTCGCCGCCTGGGAGGAATACGCATGAACCGGTTTCGCCGCTGTGCAGCCATCGCATTGCTCGCATCGCTGTCGGCCTGCGCGACACGCCCTGCCGTCGTCGCCGGCGGGCCGGTCACGCCGGCGCTGCCCTACGAGGTCGCCGCCGAACCCGAACGCTACGGCAACGCCG
>CAMLLF010000472.1 GCA_946480705.1 uncultured Lysobacteraceae bacterium
GTGGCCGGCTACGGTCACGGCGCCGGCAGTGGACGCAAACAACGACAGCAGCAGAAGTGCGAAACCACGCAAGGTACGCATGCGGCACCGTCCCCTCGGATCAGGGGCGAATCTTAGCCCTTCACACGGCGCTAGGGGCCGGTATAGCTGCAGCCGGAGGTGCAGGTTTCGTGAACCACGACGCGACTCAGCAACGGCAGTGCCGGTTTGAGCTTCGCCCAGATCCACACCGCGAGGACTTCGCTGGTCGGGTTCTCGAGTCCGTCGATCTCGTTGAGGCAGCGATGATCGAGTGCCTCGAAGACCGGCGCGAACGCCTGCTTGATGTCGGCGAAGTCCATGACCCAGCCGAACCTCGGGTCGATCGGCCCCGATACGTGAATGTCGATGCGGAAAGAGTGCCCGTGGAGGCGGGAACACTTGTGGCCCGCCGGAACTGCAGGCAGGCGATGCGCAGCCTCGATCTGAAATGTCTTGAACAGATCCATGGGGGCGCTGCTGCCGGGACTCGCCAGCGGACGAATCCAGAAGAATAAAGTGGTGGCTAGAGGCGGGATCGAACCGCCGACCTCAGCATTATGAGTGCCGCGCTCTGACCGGCTGAGCTACCTAGCCACTGGGGCGAACGTGCCCGAAAGGGCGTGGATTGTATCCCTGGTTTCACAGGTGTCAAGCCGGATATGGCCGCGCTGCCTTGCTGGCGTCGCGCGGCCTGTGGAAGAATCGGTCCCAGCACGTATTTTCTGGAGTCGACCGGTGATCGATCCCGATGGCTACAGGCCCAATGTGGGCATAGTCCTTTTGCGGGACGACGGTCGATTGTTCTGGGCGCGCCGCATCAATCGCGACGGCTGGCAGTTTCCGCAGGGGGGCATGCGCAGCGACGAAACGCCGCTTGAGGCGATGTATCGCGAGCTCGAAGAGGAAACCGGACTGTTTCCCGAGCACGTCGAAGTGCTTGCGGTCACGCCGGGCTGGCTGCGTTACCGTCTTCCGCGACGCTACCTGCGCCGCAACGAGCGGCCCGTCTGCATCGGTCAGAAACAGGTCTGGTTCCTGCTTCGATTCCTCGGCGAGGAGCGTCATCTGCGGCTCGATGCGAACGAGAAGCCCGAGTTCGATCTTTGGCGATGGGTCGATTTCTGGTATCCGGCGCAGAACGTCGTCACGTTCAAGCGTCAGGTCTATGAGCGTGCGCTGCGGCAGTTCGCGCCGGCGGTCGAGCGCGCCTGCCGCGTCCGGCTCGAGCAACCCGCCATCGAACAGGCGTTGCGCGCCAAGCTGCAGGTACTCGCCGAAGTCGGCTGACGGACACGTTCAGGTTTCGTCGCCAAAACGGAAGCTTGTTGACACTCATTCTCATTTGCAGTCCAATGCATCGCACTGGAGGACTGCATGTACGTTTGTGTTTGCAACGGCGTTACCGACAAAGCCATTCGCGCGGCAGCTGCCGACGGTGTTTCGTCGCTGGCGGAGTTGACCATGCGTACGGGTTGCGCCGGCACCTGCGGTGCCTGCGCCGATTTTGCCGAACAGGTGTTGCACGAGGCGCTCCCGCGCAACGCCCGCCTGTTCGAGCTTCCGGTACTTGCAGCCGCCTGACCGGGCTCTCCGCACCCAATGAATTTTTGCTGCCGCGCTCGGCAGCTTCCGTCGCCGCGTCGGTAGCGACACTGCATCCAATTCGCATTTCTTCGCACCGCCGGTGCGAGCGCTATAGTCGGTGCCGATTTCCGCTGGAGAACGGCCATGAAGGGCGACGCCAAGATCATCGAGCACCTGAACAAGGCGCTCTATAACGAACTCACCGCGATCAACCAGTATTTCCTGCACGCCCGCATGTTCAAGAACTGGGGCTTCAAGGTGCTCGCCGAGCACGAATACAAGGAATCGATCGACGAGATGAAGCACGCGGACAAGCTCATCGAGCGCATCCTGTTTCTCGAAGGGCTGCCGAATCTGCAGAACCTCGGCAAGATTCTCGTCGGCGAGACGCCGCGCGAATGTCTCGAATGCGATCTGAAGCTCGAATATGCCGCCGTGCCGGATCTGCGCGTTGCGATTGCCGATGCGGAAAAAGCCGGCGACTACGTCAGCCGGGAATTGTTCGAACACATCCTCGAGTCGGAGGAAGAGCACATCGATTGGCTCGAGACGCAGCTGGGGCTGATTCAGCAGCTCGGCGAGCAGAGCTATCTGCAAAAGCAGATCGGCAGCTGAAGCAATCAACGAAGCGGGCGCAATGCCCGCTTCGACATTTCAGGCGCCGCTGCGCGCCAGCAGGCTGCGCAGCTCTGCCGAAACGCGGCCGTATTCCCTCGTGAGGTCCCGCACCAATGTGCCGGGGTCAGACAATGTGCCGCTGCGAGCGCCGTGTTCGATGCGCTTGGCAATCTCGGCGAGCGTCATCGCACCGAGATTGGCACTGGTGGACTTCAGTGAATGCGACGGAGCGATCAGGCCGTTGGCATCGTTGCGTCCGGCGGCTGCTTCGAGCAGCGCGAGATTCTTCGGCGTGTCTTCGAGATAGACGCCGACGAGTTCGGTGAATTCCTCGCCCATGACGTCGAGGAGATCGCGCACGATTTCCTGATCGAGCGCAGCGCCATCGCGCGTCGCGAGCGGACTCGGCGTCGCAATCCCTTCGCCGAGCGCGACCCCCGATCCGGTCGCCGGTTTGAGCGGAGCGCTCGCAACGGCGTGCACGCCCGGCTGCGCGAAGACCCGTGCCGGGATGCTGGGAGTTGCTGCTTCCGGAGCGGCGGCACGGCTCTGGGCCTGCTTCGGCAGCCATTTGCGCAGCGTCGTTTCGAGCAGGCCGCGATTCATCGGCTTGGACAGGTACTCGTCCATGCCCGCACCAAGGCATTTTTCGCGGTCGCCGGCCATGGCATTGGCGGTCATCGCGATGATCGGCATGCGCGGCAGCCGGGCCTCGGCTTCGCGCGTGCGCCGAACGCGTGTTGCCGTATAGCCGTCCATGACCGGCATCTGGCAGTCCATGAGCACCAGATCGAAGTGGCCGGCATCGAGCTTCTCGAGCGCCTCCTTGCCGTTTTCGGCGAGTTCGAGGCTGAGCCCGAGCAGCGTCAGGATGCGCTGTGCCACCTGCCGGTTCACGGGGTTGTCTTCGACCAGCAGGACGTGGCCGCGCAGCGGCGCCGTCGCGGAATCCGGTGCGCCGAGCTGCACGCCCGGTTCCAGCGTATCGACGGGCGGCGCCGCGACGGCTTCTTCCTTCGGCGCACTCTGTTGAACGCCGAGCAATCCGTTCAACGCGCCGCGCAGCTCCGCATCCGAATAGCCCGCGGCAACCACGGCTGAGCGTCCGTCCTGGCGCAGTTCCGCAGGAACGTCGTCGCCGCTCGCGACGAATGCGAACCGCACGCGTTCGAGCGTCGGTTCCCGCAATACATTGCGCAGCAGCGCTGCCGGGTTGCCGCGCATGCTGCCGAGATCGACGATGAGCAGATCGACCGCCCAGCCTTCGCCCATCTGCGCGGCGCTGCGCAGTTTCGCGAGCGCCTCGGCGGCGACGTTGGTCGTCGTGAATTGCACGCCCCAGGTCGTCAGATAGCTCGACAGACGTCGCTGAGTCCCGGCCTCATCGACGACGACGAGCGCACGGGCGCCGCTGAGGTCGGTGCGCGCGCCGGGTCCGTCGCCGAGCGCCTTGAGGAAGGGTACGCTGAACCAGAATGTGGAGCCGCGGCCGAGTTCGGACTTGACGCCGATCTTGCCGCCCATGAGATCGATGATCCGTTTGCAGATGACGAGACCCAGGCCGGTGCCGCCATGGATGCGCGTCGTCGATGCGTCGGCCTGCGAGAACGGCTGGAACAGCTTGTCGGCGACCTCGGGGGCGATACCGACGCCCGTGTCCTGAACCTGGAACATCACCTCGTTGTGGCTGCGCGTTTCGCCGCGGCGCGTAACGCGGATCGACACGCTGCCGCGCTCGGTGAACTTGATCGCGTTGCTGACGAGATTCGTCAGTACCTGCCGCAGCCGCACGGGATCGCCGCGGACTGCAAGGCGCACGGCTGGATCGATCGCCACCGAGAACGCGAGGCCCTTGCTTTCGGCCGCCTTCTCCATGAGTCGCTTGACCGC
>CAMLLF010000473.1 GCA_946480705.1 uncultured Lysobacteraceae bacterium
TCTGCCGTTAACTGACGCGGTTCTGCCAGACGTGCGCCGATAGTGCGCGCAGCGACCCGGAAATGCTCACGTTTCGGCCTAGACTCCCGACCAGTCTTCTGCCGGATTCCGCCATGTCCCCGTTCCCGCGCATCGTCTTCCTGCTTTTCCTGTCGTCACCCGCCATCGTTGCGGCTCAGGCCGTGTTCGATTGCGTGGCGCCGGCCGCACCGGCGCTCATCGCGCCCGTCGTGCTCGGCAATGGCAGCGCCGGCAGCGTGACGACGGCCTCGCTGCAGGCGGCGCTCGATTCGGGCGGGCCGATCCGCCTGAACATCGGCACGTCGACACTCGTCGTCACCGCAGAGCTGCGCATCACGCGCGAGACCGTGCTCGACGCGAACGGCGCGACCCTGTCCGGGGGCAACGCCAGACGAGTACTCCGAGTGGGCAATCCCAATAATCTTGCTTCCTATACGTTTTCCTTGTTGAACGCGACGATCACCGGCGGCAGCACCCCGGGCGCGAGCGGCGCGGGCCTGTACAAGCCGGCCGAAGGGCCTTGGCAGGCCGTCACCCTTCGCATCCACAATTCCCGGTTTACGGCGAACACGGCGATCCAGAGCGAGCAGGACGGCGGCGGTGGCGCGATCTATGTCATCGGCGCCGAGGAGATCGCGATCATCGGCAGCACGCTCGACGGCAATCGCGGCAGCAATGGCGGCGCGCTGTACTCGCTGGGCTCCCGGCGCGTCAACCTGTTCGACAGTACGCTGTCGGGCAACGTCGCCACCGGCAGTGGCGGCAACCCGGGCAATGGCGGCAATGGCGGCGCGCTGGGCGTGGACGGCGAAAACCGGTTCGTGAACCTGTGCCGCACGCGGCTGCTGAACAACAGCGCGGGCGCCTACGGTGCCGGCCTGTTCACCGTGGCCTACGACCTGACGAGCTTCACGCGCATCCATGATTCCACCGTGCAAGGCAACAACAGCACCGGCACGAGCAACGCGCACACGGGCGGCGCCTATATCCAGGGCGGCCCGGTCAGCATCCGCGGTTCGACCTTCCGCGACAACCAGGCGTCGGGATATGGCGGACTGAGTCTGTTCGACCACGGCGGCGTCGTCACGTCGGGCGACATCACCAACAGCACGTTTGCCGGTAATGTCGCGCGCACCGGCCTCGGCGGTGCAATGAACCTGCAGGCGACCGGCGGACTCACGCTGCAGAATCTGACCATCGCCAACAACTCCGCGCCCTGCAACGTGTGCTTCGCCGGCGGCATCGCCAACGGTTCGAACCCGATCACGTTGCGCAATACGGTATTTTTAAACAATACCGGCGGCAACGCGTTCAATCCCTGGGCCATGCTGCAACCGGTCAGCGGGTCCAACAATATTCAATGGCCGTTGGTACGCCCGGGTTCCTTCGGACAACAGGAAAACCCCGTGACGCCAGGGGCGATTTTCGCGGACGCGCAGCTGGCGCCGATCGCCGACAACGGCGGGCTGACCGAGACGCTGGCGCTCTCCGCCACGTCGCCAGCGGTCGATGCGGGCACGTCGACGAACGCGCCGCCGGTTGATCAACGCGGGCGACCGCGCGTCGGCGCGGTCGATGTGGGTGCCTACGAGTACGCCGGCGATGGGCTGTTCGCCAATGGTTTCGAATGAGGGGGAGGCGCATTCGGGACGAATTCGGGCTCCGGAACAGTGGCTTCTCACGAGCCGGAGAAACGGGGTCAGGTTCACGTAGTCAGTTTGCGGGAAGTGAACCTGACGCCGTTTGCGCGGTTACGTCTTTGGAAGCGCGCTCAATGCGTCAGATGCTTTTTGACTTGAGCCATTGCCTGGACCGGTATGGCGTCCAAGTCCGTCCAACCCATTACCTAAAAGGTCGCATACCTCCGCCGATCACATGGCCGGGGCTGTCACCTTTGGAGCGGTCTCGACAAATTCACGTCTAACAGGATTATCTCGTCTTGCACCAAAGCGTTCGATAAAATTGAACCTGGTGATCGGAAAATACCGAACCCTTTCGGCGGAGGAATCACGTTGCTAACGTACTCATCCGAGCTGGGTTGCGCCACCTTGGAGTGCCACCATGAGTATCGGCAACCACAGCCGCCGCGTCCTCTGCGCCCACCGTTCTGATCATCGCGTAACCACTGCGATGAGTCTTCCGGTGATCGAAGAAACTGTGATTTCGACATGACGGGTGTCAACGATGGTCTGTGAGATTGCCTGAAGAGCATCGGCACTAAAAACTGAAAGTTAAGCGTCACGAATTTACCGACAGAAGCTTCGATGAACAAAAAATTCCCGCTGACTAATCGGGTGGACGTGTTGCTTGGTTTCCAGAGATATGAGCTATGACAACAAAAGTAGATTTTGCGATAGAAATCCTGTCTGCATTACCGATAATTGGGTCAATCTTGACTATTCTTGTTGCTATTGGTCTTCCAGAGTGGGCAATTGTTTCAGCGTTCTTTCTACTTGGTATTTTTCCGGTCCTTGTTTTGGTTCCGTTTCGACTGTTCTTTGGGGCAGGTAGGCGGCATCTTGCGGTGGCATTTTTCTTCGGATTGATATTGTTTACTGCACTTGTCATTAGTCCAGGATGGTCTGTTCGCCAATGGTTTTGAACGAGGGGGAGGCGCATTCGGGACGAATTCGGGAGGGCTCCGGAACCGTGGCTGCTCATGAGCCGGAATCTCCAGGTGGTACTCCTGCGGCCAGCATGACCCATGGTGCGCACGGCGCGTGCGAATGGATCGGGGAGCAGTGTCGAAAGAAGCCGGATTGGGGGCGACCCCGTTAGTCGCCGCTTACTTCAGTTCGCGCACTACACGGTGTTCGCCACGCTGGGCAGGACGCGCGAATCTGACAGCTGCGCGGCAAGTCCGACACGGCGAGCAATCACAGCAATTCCGCTGACGTCGTCACCCAGGAACGGGCGGCCAGCTCGATCGCCAAGCTGGCCGCTGACTCCCAACGCCCGATGCGTTTCCGCGCTGCTTCTTGCGCATGGACTCCCCGTCCATGGAGATCGGTGGGACGCGTGAACCACCCGGTCGAGGATGGCGTCAGCGGCCGTCGGGTTGGGAAGTGGAGAAGTTGTTTCATGGCCGCGTACTAGCTCGCAATGTGCGCCACCAGTCCACTCAGGTCGGCCGCGACATGGGTGGCCAGGACATGGCCGTCCGGATAGTCGCCACCGTTCTGCGTCCTGAAGGGGATGGGCGCTTCTTCGAAGAGGCGTTCGACACGCGAGCGCCAGGCTTGCTTTGTCGCGGCCACCTCGTCCGCCGTCATGCGCACGGCACCATAGGCGGCGAAGGTGGGCAGCACGTCGAAACCGGGGAAAAAGAGCGAGCCATGCGTAATGGGGAAGAGCAGCTGCTCGAGCGGCGCGTTGATACCCCGCGGCGAATAGTCCCTGGCCGGGCCTCCGACCGCCACCGCGAGCATCGCCCGCTTGCCTTTGAAGGCACCATCGCCGTAGCGGTATTTGTTGCCCGCATTTTTGTAGCCGTACGCGAGGCCGTAGGCCCACACCCTGTCGACCCAGCCCTTCATGATGGCCGGCATGCCGAACCACCAGAGCGGAAACTGGAAGATCACCGCGTCGGCGGCCAGCACTTTCTGCTGCTCGGTGGCGATGTCCACGACCTGCTGTCCGCCGAGATAGGAATGCCCCGATTCCGCGATGAATGACAGGCGATCCGGGTCGGCTCGGCGGGGGAAATCGTGCTCGTCGAACACGGCCTTCCAGCGCATGCCGTACAGATCCGACTGCAGCACCTCGTGCCCCTGCAGCCGGAGCGCCTGCACGGACACGTCGACGAGTTGGCGGGTCAGCGATGTGGGTTCGGGGTGCGCATGGACGATCAGGACTTTCTTCTCCATGGGTTCGATCTTCGTCAGTAGTGCCCTGGGGCGATGGCGCAAGTCTCGGGAGTCGCCAGCCATCTGTGAAATCGCGAAAGTGCTCGGCTACCATCCATGCCATGGATAGCAAACGCCTCGACCTCAACCTGCTAGTCACGCTGGAGACGCTGCTGGTGGAGCAGAACGTGACCAAGGCGGCCGCCCGCCTGCACCTGAGCCAGCCGGCGGTGAGCGCCCAGTT
>CAMLLF010000474.1 GCA_946480705.1 uncultured Lysobacteraceae bacterium
CTGGAGCAGGTCCAGGTGACGCTGCCGAGGGTCGTCGACAGGACCGGGGTCAGGCTCAGCGTCTGGCCGTTGATGCGAGCGTTCGCACGGCGCGGCGCGGCCGACGCGTAGGTGCAGGTCACGACGCCGTTGGCGACGGCAACCTGGCTGACGTACTTGCCGGTGATGTCGGCGGCCGCGGCGAGGCCCGCAGCAGCGTTGTCAGCCGGGGCGACGCCGGTGTTCATGAAGGTTTCGGCGATCGCGGTCTTGGCGCCCGAGGCCAGCACGTCGCATTCGCTGACCTGCGAACGGATGGTGTAGTCCTGGTAGGCCGGCAGCGCGATGGCGGCGAGGATGGCGATGATCGCGACAACGATCATCAGCTCGATCAGGGTGAAGCCTTTGGCGTTGGTCATTTTCATGGAATTTTCCTTTGCAACCTGGTCACTTACTTCGAAGTATTGCCCCTGAGCCCGTGCGGCGATCCGGTGGCCGATGGTTGACGGCCGGCCGATGCCACGTCGAAGCCCGCGACAATACGAGCACGTTTCGTGCCACTTGAAAAAGATTCAGGATCCGGAACCCCGTCACAAAACACTCTGGAGCCCGTCAGAGGCGTCGACGTATGCCGCCGCTGTGCGTCACAAACTGACGGTCAGCGCTCAAATTTCGGGCTTCCGATTGACACCATACGGCGGGTTTGAGGGAAAACCCGGGTGCCTAGTCCGCACGGCAAAGACCGTTCCAATCGGTATCGTCGATTCGGCGTTATCCATACGGATGCGTAGTTGCGCAAAAGCCATCGCGCTGAATGGCGATGCGGGCGCGGATTGCGCGCACAGCGACGGCGCCGCGGACTTTCAGCTCATGCGGCGGCGAAAAAACGGCGTGCCGTAGCTGCAGTCGTCATTGCGTGTATGCGGGTATTCAAGTCAATAAAGAAAAAACTATCTTTATTAATATGTCGCGCAAGCGACCGCGTTCGGGCGAGGTTGCCGTCGATGCGGAGCGGCGACGGCGTCATGCAGCGAAGCGGCGGCCGGAAGCGTCGCGGACGACATCGCCGCGCCGGATGCGACGATCGATGAGAAGACGGCGGCGGTTGCCGGCCGCGGGTCGCTACGCGGCCGTGCAGGGCTGCGCGGCTGCGGTAGAGCGTGCGTTATTCGATGCCGAGACGGCCGAGACGGTAGCGCAGCTGGCGCAATGTGAGGCCGAGCTGCTTGGCGGCTGCGGTACGGTTCCACCGCGTGGCTTCGAGCGCTTTCATGATTGCGGCGCGCTCGGTTTCGGCGACGGTCGCCGCGAGGTCGCCGGTCAGGCCGGCGGGATCGTTGCCGCGAACCGGAACGGGAACGTCGTCCCAGTCGCGAATCGGCGGGACTGCCTCGTGAGGCGCTTCGGCGGTCGGTGCGGGCGGGCGCAGCGCAGCGGGCTGCAGTTGCAGATCGTCGATCTCGATCACATTGTTTTCGCAGAGCGCGACCGCGCGTTCGAGCACGTTCTCGAGTTCGCGCACGTTGCCCGGAAAGCTGTAGGCGAGCAGCGCGGCCAGCGCTTCGGGCTTGAGCCGTGCCGGGGTCGTGCCGTGATCGCGCCCGAGGCGTTCGAGCACGCGGCCGGCCAGCTTCGGAATGTCTTCCTTGCGTTCGCGCAGCGGCGGCACGCGCAATTCGATCACGTTGATGCGGTAGAACAGGTCCTGGCGGAACTGGCCCAGCTCGACGAGCCGCGCGAGATTCTTATGGGTCGCCGACAGAATGCGCACGTCGATCGGAACCTCGCCGCGGCCGCCGATCGGCCGTACCGATTTTTCCTGGATCACGCGCAGCAGCTTCACCTGCATGTGCAGCGGCAGCTCGGCCACCTCGTCGAGGGACAGGGTGCCGCCGTGCGCGGCCTGGAACAGGCCGTCCTTGTCGGCATGCGCGCCCGTGAAGCTCCCTTTCTTGTGGCCGAAGAACTCGCTTTCCATGAGTTCGGACGGAATCGCGCCGCAGTTGACCGGCACGAATGCACCGCTCGCGCGCGGGCCGAGTTCATGGATCTGCCGAGCGACGAGTTCCTTGCCGACGCCGGATTCGCCGCTGATGTAGACCGGCGCCTGGCTGCGCGCGAGCTTGGCGATCGTCGCACGGACCTGTTCCATTGCCGGCGAGTCGCCGATCAGCTTGCTCTCGGTGGCACTCGCGCCGCTGCGGCGTTCGTCGCCGAGCCGCAGCGCGGTCTGCACGAGCCGGCGAAGCATGGCGAGATCGACCGGCTTGGACACGAAATCGAAGGCGCCGGCCTTGAGCGCGACGACGGCGGCGTCGACGTTGCCGTAGGCCGTGATCATCGCGATCGGCATTTCGGGGTACTGGCGCGCGACGAGCTCGATGACTTCCTGGCCCGACCCGTCGGGCAGGCGCATATCGGTGAAGCACAGGTCGAACTTGCGTTCCGCGAGACGCATCTTCGCGTCGCCGACGCTGCCGGCCGTGGTCACGTCGAGGTTCATGCGGCCCAACGTGATCGTCAGCAGTTCGCGGATGTCGCGTTCGTCGTCGATCACCAGAGCGGTTTGTCTACTCATCGCGTGTGCAATCCTGCCTGCCGTCCGCCCCTGTTCCGGCAGGGTAATGCGGGCGCACGTACGGGTAAAGACGCCGGCTCACTTGCGCGGCGTCGTGGCCGCCATCTGCGTGACCAGCGTGATCCGGAAACAGCTGCCGCCGCCGGCCACCGGCACGTATTCCAGCGCGGCCTGATTGGCCTCGCAGAGCTGGCGCGCGAGGTAGAGGCCGAGGCCGGTGCCGTATTCGTGGGTCGTGAAGAACGGCTCGAAGATCTGCGCGGCGACCTTCTGCGGGATGCCCGGGCCGCGGTCGACGACTTCGACGACGGGCGGCCCCTTGTCGCCGAGCATGCGCGCGATGACCGCGACGCGGGCCGGCTCGCCGGGCAGGCGGCCGTAGCGGATCGCATTCTGGACGAGGTTCCAGGCGACCTGCTGCAGCTGCTGCGGATCGAACAGGCCGTCGATGAGCCGCGGCTGAGTCACCGCGCGCAGCTGGTCCATGCCGAGATCGTTGCTCGCCTTGTACTCCTCGACGAAGTTCGTGACCCAGGCGTTGACGTCGACGAGCTCGGGGCGCGAGCGCTCGCGCCGCGACAACTGGAGAATGTTCTCGACGACGTCGTTCGCGCGCGCACAGTGATTGTTGATGATCTCGACCATGCGCTTGTCGGCGTCGACGAGATCCTCGGACTCCGCGAGCAGCTGTGCCGAATAGCTGATCGCCGCGAGCGGGTTGCGGATCTCGTGCGCGATCGAGGCCGACAGGCGGCCCAGCGAACTCAGGGTCAGCTCTTCCGCGCGGCGCGATACCAGCGAGGTGTCGTCGAGAAAGATCAGCACGTTGGTCGCCTCGTTCGGCGACAGCCGCGTGAAGCGCGGCAGTACCTCGGGCACGTCCTCGGCCAGCGCGACGGCGCGCGTGTCGGTCTTGCCGGTCGTGCGCCAGTGATAGAGCCGGCGCGAGAGTTCGGGCGCGACCGAGCCGAGGTCGCGCAGGTCGGGCTTGGGGCTGCCGATCAGCAGCCACGCCGATTCGTTGATCTGATGGATGCGGTTCGCATCGTCGACGACGAGCACCCCGGTCTTCATGCGCCGGATGATCATGTCGTTGACCTGCGACAGGTTCGCCAGATCGGTGCCGCGCTGCTCGGCCAGCGCCTCGGTCGCGCGCATCTGCTTGCCGAGCACGTTGAACATGCCGTACGAGGCGAGATAGGCGGTGCCGAACAGGATGGATTCGAGCGGTCCGATCTCGTACGTCGAGTCGTACTGGCGTACCACGGCCACGCCGAGGGCGAGCGCGAACGCGCCGAACACCGCCAGCGCGCCGGCGCGCCGCGGCGGCAGCAGCAGCGCGCCGGCGCCAATGTTGAACATCAGAAGGATCGCTATGCCCGATTGCGGCTCGCGGATGCTCGCGATCGCGAGCACGGCGGCGACGATGTCGTAGATCACCGCGAGCGTGATCATCGGTACGACGCGGCCGAGCACGTGTTCGGTGCGCAGGAACAGGATCAGCGCGAACGCGATGTAGAGCAGCGCATTGACGC
>CAMLLF010000475.1 GCA_946480705.1 uncultured Lysobacteraceae bacterium
CGCGGCACCGGCCTCGATTTCAGCGAAGCCGCCGCGCTGCTCGACGAGGCCTCGCAGGAACTGCGCTACAACCGCGAGCTGCTGTCGACGACGATGGAAAACATCTCGCAGGGCATCAGCGTGGTCGACGCCGACATGCGGCTCGTCGCGTGGAATCGTCGCTATATGGAAATGTTCGGCTACCCCGACGACTCGGTCTACGTCGGCCGGCCGATCGCCGACCTGATCCGCTACAACGCCGAACGCGGCGAATGCGGTCCGGGCAACGTCGAGACCCACGTCAGCAAGCGGCTGCAGCACATGCGCGCCGGCACTGCGCACGTCTACCAGCGCGTGCGCGCCGACGGCAGCGTGCTCGAGATGCGCGGCCAGCCGCTGCCCGGCGGCGGCTTCGTCACGACCTTCACCGACGTCACCGACTACAAGCGCGCCGAACAGGCGCTGCGCGAGGCGAACGAGACGCTGGAACAGCGCGTCTCGCAGCGTACGGCGCAGCTGTCCACCGCGCTCGCCGCACAGGAGCGCGCGAAGTTCGAGGCGGAATCGGCGAACCAGTCCAAGACGCGCTTCCTCGCCGCGGCGAGCCACGACCTGCTGCAGCCGCTCAATGCCGCGAAGCTCTTCACATCCGCATTGCGCCACCAGCCGAATCTCGACGCGGAAGCCGCGCAGCTCGCCGAGCGCATCGACACCGCGTTCCGCGCGGCCGAGACGCTGCTCGACGCGCTGCTCGAAGCGTCGCGGCTGGACGCCGGCAAGTACCGGCCCGACATCGCGAGCGTCGCCTATGCCGACGTGATCGAGCCGCTGCAGCAGCAATTCGCGATGATCGCCGAGCGCCGCGGCCTGCAGCTGCGCATCCATGCGAGCCGCGTCGTCGTGCGCACTGACCCGCATCTGCTGAGCCGCATCCTGCAGAATTTCATCTCCAACGCACTGCGCTACACGCGCAGCGGCCGCGTCGTCGTCGGCGTGCGGCCGCGCGGCGACGACGCGCTGATCCAGGTCTGGGACACCGGCCCAGGCATTCCGCCGGCGCAGCAGAAACGCATCTTCGATGAATTCCAGCGCTTCGATCACGCCTCGCCCTGGGGCGAGCAGGGCCTCGGCCTGGGCCTGTCGATCTGCGAACGCATGGCGCGGATTCTCGGCCATCGCCTCGGCCTGCAGTCGCAGCCCGGCAAGGGCAGCTGCTTCTCGATCCGCGTGCCGATCGTAGCGCGCCGCAGCCACGCGACCGCGCGGATCGCGGAGCGCGAAACCGCGGTCAGCGAACTCACGCCGCTGCACGTGCTCTGTCTCGACAACGAACCGGCAATCCTCGAAGGCATGTCCGCCTTGCTGACGCGCTGGGGCATGACCTGCGACCTCGCGTCGACGCTCGACGAGGCGCACCAGGCCATCGCCATTCGCCGCCCGGACCTGATCATTGCCGATTTCCACTTGGGTACTTTGCAGGACGGCATGGACGCGCTCGCCGAACTGCAGAGCCGTCTGCGTCCGGCGCCGCCGGCCGCATTGCTGACCGCCGACCGCAGCCCCGAACTCAAGCAGCGCGCGCGACTGCGCCGCTACGTGCTGCTGCACAAGCCCGTGAAGCCCGCGGCGTTGCGGGCGCTGCTGTCGGCGATGGGGAGAAATGTTGCATCGCGGGTGGGAACATGAGTCGAGACGACCGGGCCGTTCAGCCGTCGTGACGTCGAAAGAATTGTTCGACAACGCACTATTGAAATCGCCGGGGACGAGCATCTCGGTGTTCTTCGCCGACGGCTGCAACTTCGTCCCCGTGCGACGAAGGCACGGACGAGCGAAAGCGCTTGCTCGAGCAGGCAACCGGCATGCGGCTCGTCAAGACGCGCCTGACCTTGCCGACGCCCGGCCGCTTCCGCCCCGGACGTCCGTCAGGTTGTGTGCGCCTGCATCTCGTCGTCGGTAAAAACTAAAAAGTACAGAATATTCAATTCGAGCGTTTCATCCTGACCGGCAGTTTGCGCGCGCGGCAGTACAGCTGCTGTCTTCCATGACCTTCACACCGGCCGTGACGGCGACGAGGCGCTCATGCGGATCGCGCTGCGGAAGGAGGAATCTGCAGCGGACGCACCGCAGCGGATTGAGGAATAGGCACGTCGTCAGGCCTCGTCCGAATCCGCGAGCGGCAACGCCGTATTCGGATCGAGCGCAAGCTGGCTCGCCGCGAGTGCGACCTGGGTGCGGTTGTTGCAGCCGAGCTTGCGCATGATGGCGGTCATGTGCGCTTTCACGGTCGCTTCGGAGACGCCGAGTTCGTAGGCGATCTGCTTGTTGAGCAGGCCCTCGGCGATCATCGCGAGCACGCGGAACTGCTGCGGCGTGAGTTCGGCGACGCGCGCGGCGATCTGCGCCTCGTCGTCTTTCAGCGGGATGTTCGCGGCGCCCATCGCGGGCGGCAGCCAGATCTCGCCGTCGCGTACGTGTCGGATCGCATCGACGATGGTGTCGGCGGAACTCGATTTCGGGATGTAGCCGGCGGCGCCGTGGCCGAGCGCGCGGCGCGCGACGCTGCCTTCTTCGTGGGCCGAGACGACGATGACCGGAAGGCCCGGGTGCTGGCCGCGCAGGTGGGCGAGCGCCGAGAAGCCGCGTGCGCCGGGCATGTGCAGGTCGAGCAGCAGCAGCTCGGCGTCGGGGTGCGCTTCGACGAGCGTCAGCAGCTCGGGCACTGTCGACGCCTCGAACAGGTTCGCGCCGGGTGCGGCCTGGTTCAACGCACGCCGCAGCGCGTCTCGATACAGCGGATGGTCGTCGGCGATCAGGATCTCGGACATGCGCCCGAGCATCGCATCCGCGGCGACTGCGGGCAACAACACGAGCCCGCGCGGCGCCGGCGCGTTGCCAGGGCCGCGTGGTTTCGCGTCTCGCCTCAGCCGCGGATCAGGCGCTGGTCGACGAGGTTCTGCACGACGCCGGGGTCGGCCAGCGTCGACGTGTCGCCGAGCTGGTCGGTCGCGTTTTCCGCGATCTTGCGCAGGATGCGGCGCATGATCTTGCCCGAACGCGTCTTCGGCAGGCCCGGCGCCCATTGCAGATAGTCGGGCGAGGCGATCGGACCGATCTCCTTGCGCACCCAGGCGACGAGTTCCTTGCGCAGCTCGTCGCTGCCGTTCTCGCCGGCCTTCAGCGTGACGTAGGCGTAGATGCCCTGGCCCTTGATGTCGTGCGGACAGCCGACGACCGCGGCTTCGGCGACCTTCGGGTGCGCGACGAGCGCGCTCTCGACTTCGGCCGTGCCGATGCGATGGCCCGACACGTTGATGACGTCGTCCACGCGGCCGGTGATCCAGTAATAGCCGTCGGCGTCGCGGCGCGCGCCGTCGCCGGTGAAGTAGGCGCCGGGATAGGTGCGGAAGTAGGTGTCGATGAAGCGCTCGTGGTCGCCGTACACGGTGCGCATCTGGCCCGGCCACGAGTCGGTGAGGATCAGATTGCCTTCGCAGGGACCTTCCTGCACGACGCCGTTCGTGTCGACGATGGCGGGCTTCACGCCGAAGAACGGCTTGGTCGCCGAGCCCGGCTTGGTGTCGATCGCACCCGGCAGCGGCGTGATCAGCATGCCGCCGGTCTCGGTCTGCCACCAGGTGTCGACGATCGGGCACCGGCCGTCGCCGACGACGCGGTGATACCACTCCCAGGCTTCGGGATTGATCGGCTCGCCGACCGTGCCGAGCAGGCGGATCGACGCGCGCGACGTGCGCCGGACCGGTTCCTCGCCCTCGCGCATCAGCGCGCGGATCGCGGTCGGCGCGGTGTAGAAGATCGTGACCTTGTGCTTGTCGACGACCTGCCAGAAGCGGCTGACGTCGGGCCAGTTCGGCACGCCTTCGAACATCACGGTCGTGCCGCCGTTCGCGAGCGGGCCGTAGACGACGTAGGAATGTCCCGTGACCCAGCCGACGTCCGCAGTGCACCAGTAGACGTCGTCCTCGCGCAGATCGAACACGCACTCGTGCGTGTAGCTGACGTACGTCAGATAGCCGCCGGTCGTGTGCAGCACGCCCTTGGGTTTGCCGGTCGATCCCGAGGTGTAGAGGATGAACAGCGGATCCTCG
>CAMLLF010000476.1 GCA_946480705.1 uncultured Lysobacteraceae bacterium
GCCGCCGCTGGAGCTGCCGCGTGAGCGGGTTGACGTCGACGCCCGCGGCCGGCGGCTGCGCGTCGTCTCGGGCGGCGGGACCGTCGCCGGCGTCGAGGCATGGCCGAGCGGATGCGCGAGCAGGAACTCGTCGCCGACCGCCGAGACGATGATGCCCGCGACGATCAGCAGATGAATGTAGGTATACGTCACGCGCGCGAGCCGTCCCGGATCCTTGCTCTCGACGATCTGCGTCGTGCCGCTGTCGGCGGCCGCATCGAAGTAGATCCACCACATCGCGAGACTGCCGACGAACGCGCTGACGAACGCAGCGATCGTCGCCGCATCCCACTGCAGCTTCGCGAACGTCGCGCCGGTCACGAGTATCGATTCGCCGAGCGCGATGATGACGAACAGCCCGCAGCGCTCCGACAGATGGCCGCCCTCGACGTCCCAGTCGCTCGTGCGCGAACGGCCGAGCCGCGGTACGTAGAAGCCGAGCGACGGCGAGATGAATTCGACCGCGAGCGCCACGACCCAGAGCGGCAGACGCCAGGCGTCGAACCATGCCCCGGCGAGCCAGAACACTGCCGACAGCAGCAGCCAGACGAGAATGCGCTGGAAGTTCGCGACCATGGTCGGATGTCCCGCCACGGCCCAGAGAAAATAGAGCGTGCGTCCAACCTGCATGAACACGTAGGCGCAGGCGAAACTCGCGGCGCGATGCTCGAATGCCTCGGGGATCGACGCCGACAGGATCAGTCCGGCGAGCATCAGCACGAGCAGCAGCAGCCGCGTCGGCGTCTTGTCGGGATCGAGCCAGTTCGTGACCCACGAGGTGTAGATCCAGACCCACCAGACGCCGAGCGTCAGCAGCAGCGTCTTGAACCCGCCGAGCAGGCTGAAATCCTCGAGCAGCGAATGCGACAGCTGCGTGACCGCGAACACGAACACGAGATCGAAGAACAGCTCGACCGTCGTGACCTTCTCATGGCCGTGCCCGGCACGCTCGCGGAGCAGGCTGGCTCTGAGGGACATGGTGCGCTCCGCGATACACGATGCGTGTAGCGTGCGGTCTGGCGTGGGCGGATCGCAATAGGCAGTGAAGAGTGAAGAGGAGTGAGAAACGAGTGAAAGCACGGCCCCGTTCCTCACTCGTTTCTCGTTCCTCTTCACTCTCCACTGGCATTCCACGCTGCCGGGTCCCGCTGCACGGCCCGCGCCTCACCCCTCGAAATCGTCCGCAAATATCGGCATTTCCTCCCACAGCGGATTGACCGCGTAGAACACGTCCCAGGTGCCGTTCGTGTCGTTGGGCACCTGCGTCGCCGAGAACGAGTACCAGACGACGCCGGTGCCGTCGGCGCTGATGCGCGGCTGGTGGACGTTGCCGGTGTTGCCGCCGGCGCTGACGAGGCTGATGCGTCCGCGCACGAGATCGATGACGTAGACGCCGCCCTGTTCGGAGCCGGCGAAGAGCCGGTCGGTCGATGCGAACACGAGCCAGCGGCCGGTGTAGTCGAAGTCGGGCTCGCCGTTGAAGCCTTCGCGCGGCAGATTCCCTTCGGGAATGCTCAGCGCGATCGTCGTATCGCTGCTCGGTATGCGCAGGTACTGCGTGCTCTCGGCGAACTCGCCCCAGTCGGGCAGCGAGGTCGCGTTGCTCGAGAAGGCGAGCAGGCTCCCGTTCGCGTTGAGCGCGCCGAGGTAGTCCGTCGTGTCGTTGGCCTGGACGCCGCCGGGCCCGACGTTCACGCGCTGCGGCGCGATGCTGTTGTCGGTCGCGGCGACGAACATGTCGACGATGCCGTTGGTGTCGCCCGCGACGAGGTTGCTCGCGAGCGAGGCGAACAGCACGCGGCTGCCGTCGCCCGAGAGGCGCGGATCGCTGGCGCCGTTGTTCGCGTTGGTGTCGCCCGGTGCGCCGCTGACGCGACGCTGCGTGCCGGCAACGAGATCGCGCACGAAAATGTCGGGCCGTCCGTTCGTGTCGCTGACCGTCAGCGCGTCGCGCGACACATACGCGATGCGCGTGCCGGCCACGTCGATCGACGGGTAGTCGCAGCCGAACGTTCCGGCGCTGCCGTTGGGCTTGAGATCGAGAATCTGCAGCGTGCCGGCGGTGCGGTCGAGCAGATAGCAATTCAGGAATCCGGCCGTCGGCACGAGCTGTCCGTGCGACGAGAACACGATGCGCGAGCCGTCGCCCGAGATCGTCGCGGCGAAACTGCCGGCCTCGCTCTGCGCGCCGCCGGCCTTCACGCTGACGCGCGTCGTCGTGCCGAGCACGCGGTCGCGCACGAACACGTCGGCGGCCGCGTTCGTGTCGCCGGCAACGAGGTTGGTCGCATCGCTGAGAAACGTCACGTAGCGGCCGTTGGCCGAGATCGCGGGAAAGCGGCTCTGGCTGTTGGCCTGGCCACCGCCGGTGGCGACGCTGATGCGTTCGGCGGCGTCTGCGCTGCCGAACGCGACGATGAGCAAGCTCGCGACGAGGCACGTGCGCGGAGAAATTCGATGGCGATGCGACATTGCGACTCCGAGTACAGGGAACTCGGGGGCTTGTTACGCAATGCAGTGGATGAATCCCCAATGGGACGGTTTGTCGCGAAGACCTGAAGCTCCCTCTCCCCCGACGCCGTCGGGGGAGAGGGCTGGGGCGAGGGGGAGAAACGCCAGCGAGGCATGCCATTCGAGTTACGCGTCGGCGCTGACGTTTGTCGCGACGATTGCCATGCTTCGCAGGCCGGGACTTCTCCCCCCTCACCCAACCCTCTCCCCCAAGCGAGCTTGGGAGAGAGGGTTGCGGCAGTCAGCGCTCACTGAAACCCATTGATGAAAATCACATCGAGGCCGACCTGCACCAGGAAACTGCGCGACACCGTGTTGATGCCGCCGTTCGCCGTACCGCCGTCGTCGGTGACGGTCACCGTGATCGTCGCCGAGCCGATCGCATTGTGCGCGGTCGTGAACGTCAGCGAGCCGGTGGCCGCCGGACTCGCGTAGTTCACGGTGACTGAAGGCACCAGAGCCGGATTGCTCGACACCGCCGTGACCGCGAGCCCCTGATTCTCGCCCGGTCCCGCGCCGATGCCCGACAGCGCGATCGTCTGCAGGCCGGCGTTCGGCGGAATTGGCGCCGGGTTCGGAATCGCGGCCAGCGTCGGCGCGTCGTTGATCGCGGCGGTCGTCACGGTCAGCGAACCGGTCTCGCTCGTGCCGCCGGCCGAGACCGTGTACGTGAACGTTTCGCCGCCGCTGACATTCGCGTTCGGCGTGTACGACACCGAGCCGCTGGCCTGGAACGTCAGCACGCCGTTCACGGCGGCGGGCTGTACCTGCACGAGCGTCGCCGGACCTTCGAACGAATCGATCGCAGCACCGCCGCTGCCGGTCAGCACGTTGAATACCGCCGTGCTGCCGTCTTCGTCGACGCTGATCGCATCGTCGGCCGTGTCGACGACCGCACCGATCTGCACGTGGGTCTGCGCCGACACCGGACCCGACGTGTCGTTCGCCGTCAGCACGAGCTGCGCGCTGCCGTTGTAGTCGGCCTGCGGCTTGAGCTGCACGCTCGCGAACGCGGCGCCGATGTTCACGAGCGATCCGCTGAACGCCATCGCGTCGTCGTCGGTGCCGTCGCCCAGCGTGAACGACAGTCCCGAGGTCGTGACCAGCGTAAGCGTGCCGTGGCTCGCGTCGAGCGTGATCGTCAGCGTGCTGTTGTCGACATCGCCGACGCCGAGCGTCGTCAGTGTCGCCGTCTCGTCTTCGTTCAACGTGAGCGCAGCCGGTGCATTCACGACCGGCGCGTCGTTGGCCGGCATGCCCGTCAGCGTCTTGCTGCCGGTGGCGGGCGGCGCGACGCCGTCACTGACCGAGGTCGCGATGCTGCCGTTCGCACTGCCGTTCGCCGTGGGGACGACGCTCACACCGGCGAGCAAGGTGTTGACGTTCGCGATCGCACCGCTGGCCGACCAGACGCCGGTACCGGCGTTGTAGGTCGACGTGACCGCACCCGCGGTGGCCGTCGTCAGCGCGCCGAGCGAGGCCGGCGACAGCGTCAGCGTGACGGTCACGTTCGCGGTGTCGACAT
>CAMLLF010000477.1 GCA_946480705.1 uncultured Lysobacteraceae bacterium
AGTTCGCCGCGCTGCTTCCCGCTTCAGCCGCGGTCGAGAGCGCACCGGTCTACCTCGCCGCGCTGTCGGCGTTCCTGCGCCGTCTCGCGCGAGCGGTCAGCATGGACGCGGCCACGCTGCAAGGCGACGCCTGGATCCGGTTTCTCGACCGCCACGGCGACGGCTTCGCGGCCTATGCGGACGCGTTGAACGACGGTGCGTGGCGCGCGCAGGCGAGTGTGGACGTGACCTCGCTGCATGCGATCGCGCGCCGGCACCTGCAGCACGTACTCGCAAGCGAGCTGCGCCATGTTTGAGTGGGCCTGGCCCTGGCTGTTCCTGCTGCTGCCGCTGCCGTGGCTCGTGCTGCGCTGGCGGCCGGCCGGCGACGAGCGCGGCGCCGCGCTGCACCTGCCGTACGACGGGGTGCTCGATCCGGCCGAGGTCGCCGGCAGCGGGCGCGGCGCAACCGCCGGGCGCATCGCCGCGTGGCTCGTCTGGGCGCTGCTCGTCGCCGCTGTCGCACGGCCCCAGTGGATCGGCGAACCCTCCGACCTGCCGCGCAGCGGTCGCGAAATGCTGCTTGCGCTCGACGTGTCGGGCAGCATGAACATCGGCGACATGAGCCTGAACGGCGCGCAGGCGACGCGCTTCCAGGCCATGCAGGTGATCGTCGGCGACTTCATCGCGCGCCGCACCGGCGATCGCGTCGGCCTGATCCTGTTCGGCTCCAACGCCTACCTGCTGACGCCGCTGACCTTCGACGTGAAGACCGTGAAGACCCAGCTCGACGAATCGGCCGTCGGCCTCGCCGGCCGCGAGACGGCGATCGGCGACGCGCTCGGGCTCGCGATCAAGCGCCTGCGCGAGCGGCCCGAGGCGCAGCGCGTCGTCGTGCTGCTGACCGACGGCGTCAACACGGCCGGCGAGATCGACCCGCGCAAGGCGGCCGAACTCGCGCAGGCGGAAAAAGTAAAGGTCTATACGATTGGGCTCGGCGCCGAGCGCATGCGCGTCGACGACTTCTTCGGCAGCCGCTCGGTCAATCCGTCGGCCGACCTCGATGCCGCACTGCTGACCGAGATCGCCGACAAGACCGGCGGCCGCTTCTTCCGCGCGCGCGACACGGCGGAACTCGCCGGCATCTATCAGGCGATAGACCGGCTCGAACCGGCTGCCGACCAGAGCGAGCGCTATCGTCCGGTGCGCGAACTGTTTCACGTGCCGCTGGGTCTCGCGCTGCTGTTCGCGCTCCTGCCGCTGCTCGACCCGCGCCGCTACGCGGCGCTGCGCTGGCGAGGTGCCGCGTGATCGCCGAGTTCACGTTCCTGCGGCCGTGGTGGCTGCTCGCGCTCGCGGCGCTGCCGCTGCTCTGGTTCGCCCTGCGCGGTGACGGCGGCCTGCAGCGCAGCTGGGCGCGCGCGGTCGATGCGCACCTGCTCGAACATCTCGTCGCCGGCCGCGAAACGCCGCGGCGCTGGCCGGCCGCGGTACTCGCGCTCGGCTGGATCGTCGCCTGCATCGCGCTCGCGGGGCCGGCCTGGGAACGCCTGCCGACCCCGCTGTACCGCAACCAGAATGCGCGCGTGATCGCGCTGGAGCTCAGTCCGAGCATGCTCGCGGCCGATCTCAAGCCGAACCGCCTGACGCGTGCGCGCTTTGCGATCCGCGACCTGCTCGATGCGCGCGGCGACGGCCAGGTCGCGCTGCTCGGCTATTCCGGCGACGCGTTCGTCGTCGCGCCGATGACCGACGACGCCGAGACCGTGCGCAACCTGCTCGGCGAACTCGATCCGGCCATCATGCCGGTGGCGGGCAACGAAACCGCGATCGCGATCCGGCGCGGCGTCGAGCTGGTCCGGCAGTCGGGGGCGAGCGGCGGCGAGATCGTGCTGGTCTGCGACGCAGCCGCGGGCAACGCCGATGTCGCCGCGCGCGAGGCCGCGCAACAGGGCATCCGCGTTTCCGTGCTCGCGGTCGGCACCGCCGCCGGCGCGCCGGTGAGCCTGCCACAAGGGGATTTCTGGAAAAATAGCAACGGCGAGATCGTCGTGCCGCGCGTCGACGCGGCGCAGCTGCGCCGCGTCGCCGAGGCCGGCGCCGGACGATTCGTGCAGCTCGACGGCGGCAGCGCGAATCTCGCCGCGCTGAGCGCGATGCCGGTCGCCGACGCCGCGCGGCAGTCGGACGCGACCGACGTGCAGAGTGCGCAGCTGCGCGACCGCGGCCCTTACATCGCCTTGCTGCTGCTGCCGCTCGTGCTGGCCGGCATCCGCCGCGGCGGGATGCTCGCGCTGCTGCTCGCGGCCGGTATCGCGCAGCCGCCGTCGGCGCAGGCTTTCGAATGGCGCGACCTCTGGCAGCGTGCCGACCAGCAGGCCTGGCAGTCGCTGCAGGACGGCGACGCCGCGTCGGCTGCGGCAACGGCGCGCGACGCCGACCTGCGCGGCGCCGCGAAATTCCGCGCCGGCGACGCGGCCGGCGCCGCCGCCGACTGGGCGCCGGGCACGAGTGCCGATGCCGCCTACAACTTCGGCAACGCGCTCGCGCAGCAGCGCCAGTTCGAGCAGGCCATCGCCGCCTGGGACGAAGCGCTGCGCCGCGATCCCGACCACGCCGACGCGAAGGCGAACAAGCAGGCCGTCGAAGACTGGCTGCGGCAACAGCAGCAGAAGTCGGGGCAGGACAAGAGCAGTTCCGACAAGGATCAACAGGATCCGAGCGGCGCGAAGCCCGACACGCCCGAGCAGGGCAAGCAGGATTCGTCCGACGCCGCGCAGCAGGCGCAGGATGCGAGCGCCGGTCAGGAAGGCCAGCAGCAGGACGGAAAGGCCGGCCAGCAGGGCGAAGCGGCGCAGAGCGGTCAGCCCGGCGCGCAGTCGCAGGCCGACGACGCGTCGCGCGCGGCCGGCGAAACCCAGCAGGGCCAGGATCAGGCCGGACGCGCCGGCAAGGCCAAGCCGGGCGAGCACGACGACAGCAAGGGCGAAGCCGGCAAGGACGCCGCAGCCGCCGCCGACGCGCAACAGCAGCAGGCGTTCCGCGAAGCCATGGAGCGCGCGCTGCAGCAGCACGACGGCGAGGGCAAGCCCGGCGACAAGGAATCGGACGCGCAGCGCGCGAGCCGCGGCGAAGCGACCGGCGAAAAGACGGGCGAGAAGGCCGCCGCGGTTCCCGCCGAAACCGAGGCCGAGCGCGAGCAGCGCCAGGCCGTCGAACACTGGCTGCAGCGCGTGCCGGACGATCCGGGCGGCCTGCTGCGGCGCAAGTTCCAACTCGAATACGAGCGCCGCCAGCGCGGCGCGCAGCGCGGAGACCGCTGAGATGATGCGACGATTCGCGACGCTGTTCGCGCTGGCATTCCTGAGCGCGTTCGCCGTGACGGCCGGGGCGGCGGCCGCGCGCGCCTGGCTCGACCGCGACACGATGCAGCTCGGCGAGACCGTCACGCTGAACGTCGAGACCGAGGAATCGGCGAGTGAACCCGATCTCGGCGCGCTCGAAGCGGATTTCGAGCTGCTGAGCCGGTCGAGCTCGAGTTCCGTCAGCATCGTCAACGGGCGTACGAGCAGCACGCTGCTCTGGGCCGTCGGCCTGCGGCCCAAGCGCGAAGGCAAGCTCACGATTCCCGCGCTCGTCGTCGGCAGCGCGAAGACGCAGCCGATCGTGCTGACGGTCGGCGCTGCGCCGGCGATCGCCAGCGCAAATCCCGGCGACGACATCTTTCTCGACGTCAGCGTCGACCCGCAGCTCGCCTACGTGCAGCAGCAGATCCGCGTGACCGTGAAGTTTTTCTATGCGATCAACCTGACCGACGGCGCCGTCGAGGAACTGACGCTCGGCGATGCCGTCGTGCAGAAGCTTGGCCAGGACCGCAGCTACGACGCCGAGCGCTCGGGCCGGCGCTACCGCGTCATGGAACGCCGCTATGCGCTGACCGCGCAGAAGAGCGGGCCGCTGCAGATTCCGGCGCTGAATTTCCGCGGCCGTGCGCTCAGCGGCAGGCGCGACGGGCTGGATTGGCGCCGGTTGCTGCGCAGGCTGTTCCTGACGCGAGGCATAGCCGAGGCCGGAGGTGGGCG
>CAMLLF010000478.1 GCA_946480705.1 uncultured Lysobacteraceae bacterium
CGTCACCGGCTCGAGGCGCCCGTCGGTGCCGCGGCGGCGCGGCAGGAAGCGATCGACGGTGACGTCCTCCTCGACCGTGAAGAACACCGAAATCCCGCTGTGCAGCAGGGTCACGTGCCAGTCGGCGTCGGGCTGCCAGGTGTGCTCGTTGATCATCGCGCCGTCTTCGCCTGCGCCTTTGAGATAACCCCACTTTTCCACAAGACCGCCGAATTTCGCGCGGTTGAGCGTGCAGCCGGCCGCGCGCGCCACGTCGGAGGCATCGAGTTCGCCCGGACCGGCCTCGACGACCGGCATGTCGAACTGCGCGAACGGCGACAGGAGTTCGTAGTCGCCGAACTGCGCCTTCCAGGCGCGATGCTCGTCCGCCGGCATTTCCAGCGGATGCGCGACGCGCACGCGCGCATCGTCGGCGAGCGCGACGTCGTCGTCGGCTGCGTCGACGAAGCCGCCGCTGCCGCTCGGCCGGAAGCGTGCCAACGACGCATCGTCCGCGCCCACGACCGACCAGACCACGCTCTGGCTCAACACCGCCAGCAGCGGATGCTCGATGAACAGCCGGCGCCATAGCGCAACCGGCCAGATCCTGCCGGTCTGCAGCGTGCGCAGCAGCCGCTGCGACTGCTGCTTGAACACGGGCTTGAGGTTCTTCGCGAGCGACTTGAGCTGATTTTCCGCAATACCGCGCAATTCCGCGTTCTCGCCGGCGCGCGCCCGCGGCAGCGTCTTCGTGCTCTTTCCGTCGGCATCGACGACGACCACGCTGAAATCGCCGCGCACGCGTGCCGTGTACGCATACGGCCCGACGTCCAGACGCAGCCCGTCGCGTTCAAGTCCGAAGTCCGGCACGAGCTGTTCGAAAACTTGCGGCTCTCCCAGAGCTCGCGCACCTGCGAAATGCCGTAGCTGCCCGGCAGGCGCGCGAGCATCCGGATCGCCGCGCTCGCCTTCGGCTTGCGCGTCTTCATCCAGGCCTTGACCGCGCGCACGAGATCGTTCGCGATGCGCTCGTCGCCGTAGTCGGCCAGCGGCGACAGCAGCCAGGCGAATTTGTCGGCGCCGTTCTCGGCGATCCAGGTACGCACGCCGTAGCCGGCGAAGTCGCTGCGCTGCGCGGCCGTCAGAAACGCGAAGATCTGGCGCGCGCGCCGCGGCAGCATCTCGTCGGCGTCGAGCAGGATCGCGAGCAATTGCCGGCCGAGGTCTGCGCCGAGGGGCACGAGCAGGCGCGCGGTCTCCTCGTTCCAGGCCTTCGCTGCGGCAGCCGGAATCTTCGCCTTCGCCGCAGCCGCCTGCAGCGACGCGAGCGTCGCGTCGTGCCAGGGATCGAGCGCGTCGACCGGGCGGCCCGCACGCGACAGCGCATCGAGCGCGAGGCCGCGGCTGAACTCGTCGTGCGCCGTGTCGGCGATCGTCGCTTCGATCAGGTCGACTGCGGCCGCATCGCGGTTCTGCGCAAGTCCGGTCAGCACGAGCAGCCGCGCCTTGCGCTCGGCGACATCGAGCAGGCCGCTGCGCTTGAGCGCATCCGGCGGCATGCGCGCGACGAGGTCGATCAGCAGCGTGCGCAGCACCGTGCCGGTCGTCGCGCAGAGCGCGGCCAGCGTCGCGCCGCAGGCGATCACCGCCTCGCCGTCCAGCAACGGCAGCAGCTTCGACTGCCGCTTTTCGTCGAGCGCGGCAAAACTCTGCGGGAATGCGGCAAGCGCCGCGTTGACCGGCGCGGCCGGCAGCGGTGGGTTGCCGCCGCCGAACCAGCCCGACTGTCCGAGATACGCGGCGCTCGCGGTCGCGACGAGTTCGCGCAGCGGCGACAGCGTCGTCGCCACCGCCTCATTGAACGCCGCGGCCCGGAAACCGCTGTCGGCCGCCTCGTCGACGAACACGCCGGGCGCGCGGGCATACAGCGATTCGGCCAGCGCGAGCGCCGCACTGCGCGACGACGCGTAGTCCAGCGCACGCAGGCACCGCTTCGCGATCGCGCTGCGCGACGCCGGCTGGCGCGCGTGCTGCCACAGGGACTCCCAGCGCTCGGCGCGATCGTTGCCCAACCCGTATTCGTCGACGGTCTGTTCGACGAGCGCGTCTGCGTGGCCGGCTTCGAGGCCGCGCAGCGCCGACCAGTACGGCTCGCGCGGTTCGCCCGGCGCGACCGGCGCGTCGTCCTCGCGATCGCCGTCGTCCGGCACGGCCAGCGCGAACAGCCGGCGCAGCGCGACGTCGCGCAGCGACGCCTTGCCGCTGCCGACGTAGTCGAGCAGCAGCGGCAGGTCGGTTTCCTGATCCAGCAGATCGTGCGGCGCACCGAAGCGGCTCGGCCGCAGGTACGTCGCGATCAACGCGCGCTGCGCGGCGATGTCCGCGCCCGAGAACACGGCGCCGAAGGCCGAACTGAATTCGCCGTCCCCGGAAAGCTCGGGCAGCAGTCGTGTATACCAGGCGCGCGCTTCGTCGGTCCGGAGTCCGCAGCGAAACTGCGCGCAGCGTTTCCACTTGGCCTGCTCGTAGCGCAAGGTCGCCGCCGGAAACCGCTGGCCGAATTCCGCGGACAGCCACAGACCGCGCAACTGGTCGTCCGACAGCGCGTCGAGAAAACGCGCCCAGCGCGCATCGTCGCCGGCGAGCGCCGCGCCGAGTCCGGGCGTCACGATCGCAGCGCCCAGTCCGCTGCGTTCCCGCGCCGCCATCTCGAACAACAGCGGCGTGTCGACCGCGATGCGCGCGAGCGGCGACAGCAGGCCGGTGACGAGTTCTCCGGCACCCTCGATCGGTCCCGCCGTGTCGCCGAGCGCGAGGTTCGTGCCGCGATGGGTTTCCAGCAGCAGCATCAGCGCCCAGTCCGGATCGATCGCGCCGGCATTCGCGCGCAGGTGCTCGCGCAGCAGCAACAGGGTCAGCCGCAGCTGCGCCAGCGCGCGCAACGTGGCACGAACCCGATCGTCGCCGGCGGCCCACTGCGCGGGCGTCGCCGCCGCGGCGATGCGGCGCAACAGCGCGAGATCGGCGCCGGCCTCCCGCAGCAGCGCATTCACCTCGGCCCAATCGCCGTCTCCGCCGGCGAGTGCGTCCGCCCAGGCGATCAGCGCCGCCGCGTGCGCCTGGTGCAGCCCCTCCAGGTGCGTGCGCGGCACGCCGTCCTCGCTGCGCGGCATCAGCAGGTTGCGCAGGTGCACCGGTTCCAGCAGCGGCGCGAGCAGCAGCACCAGGCGTTCGCCGATGCCATGCCAGTCGGTCGGCGACCTGCCGCGCAGCAACCCGGCGAGCAGCGTCGCCAGCGGCTCGCTGCTGCTTCGCCACACGTGGCTTTCGCCGTCGTAGCGCGTCTCCCGCGCCAGTGCGCGCCGCCAGTCCTCCGCCGGCACGCCGTCGCGCCAGTAGCGGCGCACCGCGTCGAACGCAAGCGCGCTGCCGATGCCGCAGTGGGTATATGCGGCCGCGAGTTCGGCCAGGAACGCGTCTTCGTCGGTCGCGCGCGAAAGCAGGCCCGTCGCGGCCTGACTGCGAAGCTGATGCACGGTGATCCCCTGATGATGGCTGACGCGCGCACTGCGCGGCACCCGGAAAGCATAGCGACCCGGGTGCCGAACAGTCCTGGCCGTTTTGTCAGGCGCGCGGCTGCCGCCGCCCGGCGAATCAGCCCGGCGGCGGCAGCACGACGATCGTGAACCAGAAATTCTCTATCGTCTTGACGACCTGGATGAACTGGTCGAAGTCCACCGGCTTGGTGATGAAGCAGTTCGCATGCAGGTCGTACATGCGCACGAGGTCTTCTTCCGCGCGCGAGGTCGTCAGCACGACGACCGGAATGCGCTTGAGCGACGCATCGGCCTTGATCTCGGCGAGCACTTCGCGGCCGTCGCGCCGCGGCAGGTTCAGGTCGAGCAGGATCAGGTCGGGCCGCGGGGCGTCCGGGTCGGCACCGATCAGGTCCAGGGAGGCCTCGGCAGCGTCCAGCATCGCCGAGTACTCGAGGTCCTGCCCCGTGGCCTTGGCGAAGTGACCGTGGATGAAGGGCGACTTGCTGTGCCCGATGGGATTGCCGATGACCGCGTAG
>CAMLLF010000479.1 GCA_946480705.1 uncultured Lysobacteraceae bacterium
TGCGTAGACGAACAGGCGACAGTCCTGCGACAGCTCGGCCGCGCGCCGGCATCGCGCGAAGCCCCGGGACCGGACCGCTTCGGACCGCCGCGGTTGCGCGCAGCGAGCCCCGTGGCCGAAAATCCCCGCACGAAAACCCCAGAAAAAGCCGCAGCTTGGTTTGAGCGCGGCGAAACGACCGCGGGCATCGCCGCTGCCCGGAGACGTGTCAAGATCCACTCATGAGCGACCAGAACCCCTACGACATCGCGATTTCGGTCGCTACACGCTTCGTCGACGAGCAGTCCCGCCCGTCCGACAACCGTTATGTTTTCGCCTACACCATCACGATCCAGAACACCGGCGGCATCGGCGCGCAGCTGCTGTCGCGCCATTGGATCATCACCGACGGCAACGGCAAGGTCGAAGAAGTCCGCGGCGACGGCGTCGTCGGCGAGCAGCCGCACATGCGCCCGGGCGAGGAATACCAGTACACCTCGGGCGCCGTGCTCGAAACCAGCGTCGGCGTGATGCGCGGCAGCTACCGCCTGGTGGCCGAGGACGGCACCGTGTTCGACGCGCCGATCCCGCAGTTCACGCTGTCCGTCCCGCGGACGCTGCATTGATGGCGACCTGGGCCATCGGCGACCTCCAGGGCTGCCTCGACGAACTGAAACGACTTCTCGACAAGATCAATTACGACCCGGCGTCTGACGCCTTGTGGTTTTGTGGAGATCTCGTCAACCGCGGCGGCCAGTCGCTCGAAGTGCTGCGCCTGCTGCGCACGCTCGGACCGCAGACCGTCGTCACGCTCGGCAACCACGACCTCAGCCTGCTCGCGATCGCGCAGCGCAACGAGGCCGAACAGGCCAAGGTCAACCCGGAGCTCGGCGCGATCCTGTTCGCCGGCGACCGCGAGGAACTGCTGACCTGGCTGCGGCACCAGTCCCTGCTGCATCACGACGAGTCGCTGAAATTCACCATCGTCCACGCCGGACTCGCGCCGCGCTGGACGCTCGCCCAGGCGCAGCGCGCCGCGCGCGAAGTCGAACGCGAACTGCGCGGCCCGCACCACGCGCGCCTGCTGCGGTCGATGTTCGGCAACAAGCCCGCGGTCTGGTCGGGCCGGCTCAAGGGCGTGGAGCGCATGCGCGCGAGCATCAACGTGCTGACGCGCCTGCGCTACTGCGACCCGCGCGGCCGCATCGCCTTCGGCGAGAAAGGCGCGCCGGGCACGCAGCAGGCGGGACTGTATCCGTGGTACGAAGTGCCCGGCGTGATCAAGCGCGACACGCGCATCGTCTGCGGACACTGGTCGACGCTCGGCCGCTTCTCGGGCCTCGGCATCTATGCGATCGACACGGGCTGCGTCTGGGGCGGCGCGCTGACGGCGCTGCGGCTCGACGCGGAAGATCCGTACTTCGTCAGCATCAAGTCCGATCGCGCGCCGCCACCGGGGCGGGAGATGGATTGAGCATCCGGCGCGGCGCAGGGCGCACGTAGTCCACGAAATCCAGCGCGAACGCATGCCGCGCGTCCGCGTCATGGTGTGCGCGTCGCTCTTCACGCCACGCCGCACGATCGAATTCCGGAAACCAGGTATCGGCCTCGTCGACTGCCGCGTCGACTTCGGTCAGATGCAGCGCCGTCGCGAACGGCAACGCGAGCGCATAGATCTCGCCGCCGCCGATGACCATGAGTTCCGCGTCGCCGGCCGCGGCGATCGCCTCGGCGAGCGAACGCACGGTTTCCTGATTCGCGTAGGGCGCCTCGCCGCTGCGGCTCAGCACGAGATTGCGCCGGCCCGGCAGCGCACGACCGATCGACAGCGCGGTCCTGCGCCCCATCAGCACGGGCTTGCCGAGCGTCAGGCGCTTGAAGCGTGCGAGGTCGTCGGGCAGATGCCAGGGCATGTCGCCGCGGCGGCCGATCGCGCGGTTGCGGTCGAGCGCGGCGATCAGCGCGATGCGCCCGCCCGCCGCTCCGCTCATACCGCGACCTCGCCCTTGATCGGCGCATGCGAGCGGTAGTTCTCGATGACGACGTCCTCGAAGCGGAACTCGAACAGCGAGCGCACGTGCGGATTGAGTTTCAGCGTCGGCAGCGGCAGCGGTTCGCGCGCGAGCTGTTCGCGTACCTGGTCGATGTGATTCAGATAAATGTGCGCATCGCCGAACGTGTGCACGAAGTCGCCGGGTGCGAGATCGCAGACCTGCGCGATCATCTGGGTCAGGAGCGCATAGCTCGCGATGTTGAACGGCACGCCGAGGAACACGTCGGCGGAACGCTGGTAGAGCTGGCATGACAGCCGGCCGCCGGCGACATGGAACTGGAACAGCGCATGGCAGGGCATCAGCGCCATGCGATCGAGCTCGCCGACGTTCCAGGCGCTGACGACGAGGCGGCGCGAATCGGGATTGCGGCGGATCTCGTCGACGACCCAGCGGATCTGGTCGATCGTGCGCCCGTCGGCGCCTTCCCAGGCGCGCCACTGCTTGCCGTAGACCGGGCCGAGATCGCCGTTGGCATCGGCCCACTCGTCCCAGATCGTGACCCTGTTGTCGCGCAGATAGGCGATGTTCGTGTCGCCGCGCAGGAACCAGAGCAGCTCGTGCACGATGGCGCGCAGGTACAGTTTCTTGGTCGTGACCAGCGGAAAGCCGTGCGCGAGATCGAAGCGCAGCTGGCGTCCGAACACGCTCAGCGTGCCGGTGCCGGTGCGGTCGGATTTGCGCACGCCGTTGTCGAGGATGTCCTGGACGAGATCGAGATAGGCACGCATAGACCGCGGATGATAGACCAAGCTTCGCGGACCGGGCGGACTGGACGAAGTGAAGAGCAGTGAGAGCCGGGCATGAAACCGCTGCGACTCGTTTTCTCGCTCCTCTTCACCCGATCCTGCTCTTCGCTGACGAATCGGCCATTGCGGCGCCATCCGCCGCGCTTACACTCCGCGCATTCCTTATTGCGCGGAGCGGACGATGGCACAGTGGTTCTTCAACTACGGCGGCGAGCAGATCGGTCCGCTGGACGACGCCCAGGCACGCGAACAGGCGCGGCGCAACGCAAACGGCCACTGCTGGCGCCAGGGCTTCGCCGAGTGGCAGCCGATCGCGCAGGTCGCCGAGCTGCGCAACGGTTCCGACGTCGCCGCGCCGCCGCGGCCACCGGCGCCGCCGGCCTCGGGCCAGCGCGGCAGCGACGTGATCGACTACCGCATCTTCGGTTCCGACATGCAGTTCGTCGAAATCGAACTCGATCCCGAGGAAAGCGCGATCGCCGAAGCCGGATCGATGATGTACAAGGAAGCGACCGTGCAGCTCGACACCGTGTTCGGCGACGGCTCGCAGGCGTCCGGCGGCGGCGGTTTCATGGGCAAGCTGTTGTCGGCCGGCAAGCGTGTGATCACGGGCGAAAGCCTGTTCACGACGATGTTCACGCAGAAGGGTTCGGGCAAGGGCAAGGTCGCATTCGCGGCGCCCTACCCCGGCACCATCGTGCCGATGAAGCTCAGCGATTTCGGCGGCCGCCTGATCTGCCAGAAGGACAGCTTTCTCTGCGCGGCGCGCGGCGTCTCGATCGGCATCTTCTTCCAGCGCAAGATCCTGACCGGCCTGTTCGGCGGCGAGGGTTTCATCATGCAGAAGCTCGAAGGTGACGGCCTCGCCTTCGTGCATGCCGGCGGCACGATCGTCGAGCGCACGCTCGCGCCGGGCGAACGCCTCGATGTCGACACGGGCTGCGTCGTCGCGCTGACCGACGGCGTCGGCTTCGACGTGAAGCCGGTCGGCGGTGTCAAGAGCATGCTGTTCGGCGGCGAAGGCCTGTTCCTCGCGAACCTGACCGGCCCGGGCAAGGTCTGGCTGCAGTCGCTGCCGTTCTCGCGCATGGCCGGCCGCATGCTCGCCGGCGCGCGCGGCGGCAAGGAAGAAGGCTCGGTGCTCGGCGGACTCGGCGACCTGCTGTCGGGCGACCGCAGCTGAGCGCATGCGCGCCGTGAACCCGCGACGGCCCGAGTTCGGCATTCCGGCCGTCGCGCGCACGCTCGCGTGGCTGCGTTTCTCCGCGGTGATC
>CAMLLF010000480.1 GCA_946480705.1 uncultured Lysobacteraceae bacterium
CGGAAATCGCCACGATCCGCGACATCCCGGGCACGCGCGGTCCTGCGCCCGACGCCGGCGCGATCATTCTCGGACACGGCCTGCGCACACCGCTCGCTGCCGCGACGCCGGTGCGCCGGCTCGCCGTCGCGATCGACGCGACGGCGCCGGCGCTGTTCCTGCCGCTGCCGGTCGCCGCCGGCGCGACCGGCCTGCTCGTCAGCGACGCGACCGGCTATGCGCTCGGCAACGTCGTGCAGCTCACGCTGCCCGACGGCAGCAGCGTGCTGCATCGGATTTCCGCTGCACCCGTCGCCGCCGCGCCGCGCGAGATCCTGCTCGACGCGGCACTCGACTTCGGCCACGGCGCCGGCAGCGCGCTCGTCGAGCGCACGCCGCTGTTCGACGTGCGCGCGCTCGATCCGGGCGCCTGGGGCAACCGTCTCTGGATTTCATGCCGCCACGAAGCGCAGGGACTCGCGAGCAACACGGAAGTCCTCAACGCCAATCCGCCGCCGGGACCGGGCCTGTTCTCGTCGATGCAGCTGACGACACTGACCGGCATCGAACCCGGCACCGCGATCGAAGTGCTCGACCCCGACGGCGCGCCGACGGCACTGCCGCTGCTCAAAGTGCGCACGATCGACCGCACGTCGCGCACCTGCCTGTTCGATCTGCCCGGCATCACGCTCGCGCACATGGCCGCGCACGCCGCCGCGCAGATGGCCGGGCGACGGCTGCGCCTGCGCTCGCGCGAGTTCTCGCTCGACGTCCTGCTGCGCCAGCGTCCCGACCCGGCCGTGCCTTCGCGCGACGACAACGTCATCGACGGCGAATCGTTCCGTCATCTCTCGATGGACCCGCGCCACAGCCGCTACGTCGAACGCGTGCTCGGCACGACGTTCGCGGTCGGCGCCGACAACGACGACGCCGGTACGCCGGTGCGCCGCTGGGACCGCCGCTCCGAAGGCGCGTCGAACTACGTGCGCGTGCGCGATCTCGCCGCGCCGGCCGCGCGCGAGGCGATCCGTCTCGGACCCGAAGCGCTCACCGACACGCTGCCGTCAGGCCTCGTGCGTCCGGCGCGCCATCCGTTCAGCGGCGGCATCGACAACGCGAACCTGATGGGCGACGCGATGTATGTCGGCATCGACAGCAACGAACCCTCCGACCGCCGCGGCATCTACACGCTGAAGAACCTGCAGACCGTCGCGCTGGTCGCGGCGCCCGGACAGACCACGGTGCGCGTGCAGCAGGCGCTGATCGACCACTGCGAGGAGATGCGCTACCGCTTCGCCGTGATCGACGGACCGCCGCCCGACAGCGACACGCTCGCCGACGTGCAGAACCAGCGCCAGCTCTACGACACGAAGTACGCCGCGCTGTATCACCCGTGGCTCACGATTCCCGATCCGTTTCCGACGAACCTCGCGAACATCCGGCAATACCCGGTGCCGCCGTCGGGCCACGTGCTCGGCGTCTACGCGCGCGTCGACAACGAGCGCGGCGTGCACAAGGCGCCGGCCAACGAAGCGCTGCGCGGCCTGACCGGCCTCACGCGCTACTTCACGAAGGGCGAGCAGGACATCCTCAATCCCTACCCCGTGCACGTCAACGTGATCCGCGATTTCCGCCCGAACAACCGGGGCATCCGCGTCTGGGGCGCGCGCTGCATCACGAGCGACAACGACTACAAGTACGTCAACGTGCGCCGGCTGCTGATCTTCCTCGAAGACTCGATCGACCGCGGCCTGCAATGGGTCGTGTTCGAACCGAACGCCGAGCCGCTGTGGGCACGCGTGCGGCGCAGCGTGGCGAACTTCCTGACCACCGTGTGGCGCAACGGCGCGCTCGAAGGCACGACGGCGGAGCAGGCGTTCTTCGTCAAATGCGACCGCACGACGATGACGCGCGACGACATCGACAACGGACGCCTCGTCTGCGTGATCGGCGTCGCGCCGGTCAAGCCCGCCGAGTTCGTCATCGTCCGCATCGGTCTGTGGACCGCGGATGCCGCATAACGAGCCGCCGCCCAACCCCAGGAGACGCACATGCCCACCGACATCCGCATCGACCCGTTCCGCGGGTTCAATTTCCGCGTCGAGATCGACGGCCTGCCCGTCGCCGCGTTCAGCGAGGTCGGCGGCCTGACCGCCGAAGGCGACCCGGTCGACTACCGCGAAGGCACCGACCTGAAGAACTCGGTGCGCAAGCTGCCGGCGCTGCGCAAGTACGCGATGCTCAGCTGCAAGCGCGGCTACGTGCAGGACGACACGCTGTGGCGCTGGTACCAGCGCATCGCCAACGGCGAAAACGACCGTCGCAACGGCAGCATCGTGCTGATGAACGAAGCGCATCGCGACGTCATGCGCTGGAATTTCGAGAACGGCTGGATCAACAAGATCGAAGGGCCGTCGCTCAACGCGAGCGGCAACGAAGTCGCGATCGAGGCGATGGAGATCTGCCACGAAGCCCTGACGTTCGAGCTCGAGACCGCGTGATGCGACCGAACCGGCCCGGCGTCCACGTCGAACGGACCGATGCGTCGCGCGGCGAAGGCGCGCGGCTGCGCACCGACGTCGCCGGCTTCGTCGGCATCGCCGAGCGCGGGCCGCTCGACACGCCCGTGCCGGTCGAATCGATGCGCCAGTTCGCCGCGCAGTTCGGCGCCTGCACGGGTGCCGGCTATCTCGCGTACGCCGTGCGCGGCTTCTTCGAGAACGGCGGGCGGCGCTGCTGGTGCGTGCGCGTGGCGAGCAACGACGCCGCGCATGGCGCGCAGGCCGCGACGACCGCGTTGCGCGACGCGGCCGGCAACGTCGTGCTCGTACTGCGCGCCAGCTCCGCCGGCAGCTGGGGCAACGCGCTCGGCATCGAATGGTCGGCGTCCGGACGCCGCGTCGCGACGGCCGCCACGGCGGACACGCCGCACTACGCGCGCGTCGGCGACACGACGGGCTTTGCGGCCGGCGATCTCGTGATGATCGAGCAAGGCGCGGTCAGCGCGACGCGCGTGATCGTCGAGGTCGACGCGCGCGCGCGGCGGCTGTACTGGGTTCACGACCGCCCCGAGCGGCGCGGCGCCTGGGACCGTCCGCTGTCCGGCTTCGCCCCCGCACTGCCGCTGCGCATCACACGTATCGCGTACGCGCTGACCGTGCGCGCGTCGGGCCGCGTCGCGGCCGCCTATGCCGATCTGCATCTCGTGCCCGAGCATCCGCGCTACGTCGGCCGCGTGCTCGCGGCGGTCGACTACGACCCGCGTCGCGCCGACGGCGTGCCGCGCGCGCCCGAACTCGTCGTCGCTGACGCGCCGGACGATCTCGCGACCGGCACGGCGCCGCTGCCGCTCGCCGTGACGTTCGCGCGCACGATGCCGCTCGCCGGCGGCCGCGACGGTCTCGCGCTGCTTGCGCCGCGCGACTTCGTCGGCGAGCCGCCCTCGCCGCTCGACGGCGATCTCGCGCGCGCCGCCAGGCGCCGCGGCGTCGAGGCGCTCGCCGACATCGACGAAATCGCGCTGCTCGCGATGCCCGACGTGCTGATACGCCCCGAACCCGATCCGGACTACGCACCGCGCGTCGTGCCGCGTCCCGATCCCTGCCGCGCCTGTCCCGCGCCGCCCGAACCCGTCGCGCCGTTCGTCCCGCCGCCGGCCGTCGAGCTTCCGCCGGTGTTCGACGACGAGACCGTGTCGCGCCTGCAGTCGGCGCTGCTCGATCACTGCGAACGCCTCGGCGACCGCTTCGCCGTACTCGCGCTGCCTGAGCCGCTCGCGACGCAGCCGTCGCAGTCGCGCCAAGCCGTCATCGCCTGGCGCGAACGCTACGACCGGCGCTGCGGTGCGCTGTACGCGCCATGGATCTCCGTGCTCGACCCGCGCACGACTGCGGTGCGCACGATTCCGCCGTGCGGGCACGTGCTCGGCGCGATCGCCGCGACCGACCGCGCGCACGGCGTCTTCCGCGCACCCGGCAACGTCGCGCTCAACGGCGTCGTCGCCGCCGTGCGCGCGCTCGACGATGCCGACCACGGCGCGTTCAACGACGCGTCGAT
>CAMLLF010000481.1 GCA_946480705.1 uncultured Lysobacteraceae bacterium
GAACGGCGGCCCCTCGAACTCCTACAATTACAAGGTCGAGTTCGACGTCCCGGCCGGGTACCACTGCACCAACGACTACGTCCCGCCGGGCGCGACGCTCTGCCTCAAGTGCAACGTTGCGGCGACCATCCTCATGGACGGCTGTGCGACCTGCCTCAATTGCGGGTATTCGAAGTGCGGCTAGCGGTCGTCTAGCCGGCGAAGCCCGGGACAGAGCCGGCCACCGCCCACGGCCTGGGGACCCGCGTCTGCACTGGCCGGATCGGGGGATCGGATGTACGCCAGCAGCGATGGCCATGCCGTCGACGGCTTGCGCCCGGATTTCCCGGCGCATTTCGCTGCCCAGCCTGCGACCGCCGATGGCCGATTCCTCCGCCGATATCTCTCAACTGCTGCAGCGCTGGAACCTCGGTGACCGCGCCGCGCCGTCGAACGATCTTTCACGCCGCGCGCAGCGCCTCTGGTCCGCGCACCGGCGGAAACGCGAGCGCCATTGCCGCGGCGGCGAGGCCGACGAGTGCCGAGCCCGCGAACAGCCAGCCGTAGCCGCCGAATCGGTCGAACAGCCAGCCGCCGGCGAGCGGGCCGAACGACATGCCGAGGCTCGACAGCATCATCGCGGCGCCGAGCACGGTGCCGAGCACCTGCGGTCCGAAGTATTCGCGCGCGAGCACCGCATAGAGCGGCATGACGCCGCCGTAGGCCGTGCCGAACACGAGCGCGAGCAGATAGAAGTCGCGCAGGTCGTTGACGACGGTATACGTGCCGATCGCGAACGCCTGCACGAGCAGTCCGGCGACGATCATGCGCTTCACGCCGAGCCGGTCGGCGAGCACGCCGAACAGCAACCGCCCGAACAGGCCCGCGAGCCCTTCGACGCTGTAGATGCTGACGGCCGCCATCGGCCCGACGCCGCAGAGAATCGCATAGCTGACCATGTGGAAAATGGGACCCGAATGCGCGGCGCAGCAGGCGAAGAAAGTCAGGCCGAGCACGATGAATGCGCGCGAGCCCAGCGCGTCGCCGGCACTCGGCGCCGGCGCAGCCGTCGCAATGCCGCCGTTCGCGGACACGGCTTCCGCCGGCGGCGGCGCGCGCCGCAGCAGCAGCGCGAGCGGCAGCAGGGTCCAGGCGATCAGGCCGATGATCAGCATCGCCGGGCGCCACTCGTAGGTCGTGATCAGCCAGCGCGCGAGCGGCGATATCGTCATGGGGGCAACGCCCATGCCGGCCGATACGAGCGATACCGCGAGCGCGCGGTGACGGTCGAACCACGCCGCGGTCAGCGCCATCAGCGGCGCGAAGAACGCGCTGGCCGACAGGCCGACGAGCACGCCATAGGTCAGCTGGAACTGCGTCAGCGTCGTCGCGCGGCTCGCGAGCGTCAGCGCAAGGCCGAGCAGCACGACACCGATCGCGACGACCGGCCGCGCGCCGTAGCGGTCGCTCGCCGCACCCCAGAGCAGTGCGCCCACGCCCATGAACAGGAAGTTCAGGGTCATCGCGCTCGAAATGCCGGTGCGCGACCAGCCGGTGGCCTGGGCCATCGGGTCGAGGAACACGGCCAGCGAGAACATTGCGCCGAGCGCGACACAGCCGAGCACGGCGCCGACCGCGACGATGAGCCAGCGATAGCTCAGGCGCATGGGCGCTCTCCCGCGCCGGAATGCCGGCTGCCGATGTCGCCGATGCTCATGTCGTCGTCTCCGTCGGTTCGATGACGAAGCGTCGAACGGGCGGTCGCGAAATCGACAGCCGCCGCAGCCATCGTGACATTTCAGTCCGTCTTCGCCGTCCAGTAGGCCATCGTGCGATACGGCATCGCGACGCGGTCGCGGCCGGCGAGCACCGGTTCCGCCGCGATCAGCGCGCGGACTTCGTCGGCGACGCGCGCACGCACGGGCTCGGGCAGCGCCGCGATGAAGCTCGTCGACAGCACGCGGCCGACGACGACCTGTTCGGGCGAGCCTTCATGTTCGTGCGCGAACTCGCAGACCTGCAGCGGCGCAAAGCCGTCGAACGGAAACACCGCACGCCACGCCTGCGTGTGCTGCCGCGGCGTGTCGTCCTCGTAACGCGCGAAGAGAGCGCTGAGCCGCGCGACCCAGCCGGTGCGTTCGTCGCGCACGTTCCAGATCAGGCCGAGCCGGCCGCCGGGCCGCAGCACGCGATGGATTTCGGCGAGCGCGTCGCGCGTCGCGAACCAGTGGAACGCGGTCGCGCAGACGACGGCGTCGGCCGACGCGTCGGCCAGCGGCATCGCTTCGGCGGTGCCGTCGAGCGTGACGATCTGCGGAAAGCGCGCGACGAGGCGCTCGCGCATGCCGGCGACAGGTTCCACCGCGATCACCGACGCGCCCGCCGCGAGCAGATACGGCACGAACTTGCCGGTTCCCGCGCCGAGATCGACCGCCGTCGCCGTCGCGTCGAGCGCGAGCGCGTCGCGCAGCCAGTCGACGATCGCGGGCGGATAGTCGGGACGATTGCGGGCATAGCCGTCCGCGCCTTCGCTGAAACCAGTTGCAGCGGAAGGATGCAGCGGAGCCGGAAAACGCATGAATTCGTACCTGATGGTTACGGCGAAGAGTTCCCGTTCTGAAGGCCGTAAGGCCCGGATCCATGGGCTTTCGTCTGCGACTGGCGCCTGCATAGAATCCCGATTTGTTGCATGTTCGCCAACAGGGGAAATCGAATGCGTACGCGGATCGGCATTCTGGGCCGGAGTATTGTCGTGGCTGCGCTTGGCGTGGTGGTCCTCGCGCCGTCTGCATTCGCGGCCACGCTCTGGCAGCACGATTGGGAGACGACCGGATCGCTGCTCGAGCGACACCCCTATCCGTATGCTGGATTCGTGCGTGCCACGACCACCGGCGAAGCCCTGGTCTTCCAGTTTCGCGAATCCGACAACGCGGCTCGACGGCTGCGCAGCGACGGCAGCCTGCGTTGGCAGAGTGCGACCGGCCACGTGGGGGGCGGCGAAGTCGTCGACGGCATAGCGTTCGACGATGGCTCGGCGGCACAGTTGCAGCGGACCGCGCGCAGAGGCTACGTCACGCGGTTTGGCAGCAACGGCCAGCCGCTCTGGGGACGCGGGATTCACGCAGGTCGTTTCGCCGTCGCAGGCACGGCGTTCGCAGCGATCGGTTGTCAGACACCCGCGGTGATCGCGACGTCGGTCGACCAGACGACGGGTGCCACGCGCTGGCAGCGTGTGCTGCGCACCGACGCGAGCGCCTGTGCGGCAGTCGCGGTCGCCGGCTCGACAGGCGGCGATTCGTACTACGCGTACCGCAGTGGAACGCCGTCCAGCACAACCCTGGCGCGCCTCAACAGCAATGGAAACGTCGTCTGGAGCGTGAACGCGGACAGCACCGGTTCATCGCTGGCGCTGGCCGCCAACGGCGCTCATCTTTTCCTGCTGTCCGGTCCGACGCTCCGTGCATTTCGTACGGGTGACGGCGGTCTTGCTTGGCAGAGCCCGTGCTCAGGCACGCGTCTGCATTTCGTGGATGCCGATCCGGTCTGTGCCGTCAGTGCGACGGAAATCAAACGCTTATCTGCCGCCAGCGGAGCGGCGGTCTGGACGAAGACGGCGAGCGGCGGCGAACTGCTCGGTGTTTTCGAGGGGAATGTGTATTACGCCGCAAGTTCGCAATGGATGCGCTGGCGTGGTGTCGACGGCGTACAGCAATGGCAGGCGCCGCTCGCCGTGCCGTTCGTTTCCACGCTCACGGAGGCATGGCGCTCGGCGTCTGGAGTCGTCACGCTCTGGGCGACGAACGACGCGGTCGGCGACTACGCGCTGCGGCAGTACCGCCTGTCCGACGGCGCTCAGATCGGTACGACTTCGCTGCCGGCGATGGCGAGTGGCGTTTCCGCAAACGGTGTCACCTGGGACGGCACCGACCTGTTCGTCCGCGGCCTTGCGACAGGCAGCACGCCTTCGGAGCGACTGCGCCGCATCAGCGCCGGTACCGGTCAGATTGCCTGGGAGCGCAGTTCCGACAGTGACGGCGGTTTTCCGACGCTGGCCG
>CAMLLF010000482.1 GCA_946480705.1 uncultured Lysobacteraceae bacterium
CGGAGATTCCACGTGCCGTTGAGCGCCTCGCTCGACAGGTTCAGGGTCACGGTCTTGTTGATGTTGTCCGTGCCGCTGCCGGTGCGATTGTGGATGTTGTACAGCGTTCCATCCGGTGCCACGAGATCGACCTTCAGGTCGCCCTGATACGTGTGCACGATCGCGACCGTGACCGACGCGTTGCTCGGTGCATTGCCGGTGCGGCCCGACACCGTGATCGGACTGTCGACGGTCGCGTTGTCGTTGATCGTGTAGTCGGTGGTGTTGCTGTAGGTCTGCGTGCCGCCGCCGCCGCCGGTCGTGTAGCTGCCGGTCAGGCTGACGCCGGAATAGGCGCTGTAACCGCGCAGCATCACGTAATACGTGCCGGCCTGGGCCGTCGCGATGGTGCAGGTCTCGTTGTTGCCCGACAGGTACGGACGGCAGTCGTAGCTCGACGTCGTCGGCGCGGAGCCGAACTTCACGTACATGTCGGCATCGCCGGTGCCGCCGCTCATGACGAACTTGAGGCCCGAGGCACCGGCCGGAACGACCATCGTGTAGGTCGTGGTCGAGCTCGCCGCGCCGGACAGGCCGGTCTTCGCCACGCCGTTGTCGAGCACGTTGCCGCCGGTCGAGGTCACCGTGACCGAACTCGACTTCGTGTTCGTCGCGCCGCCGTTGTCGGTGACGGTCAGCGTGACGGTGTAGGTGCCGGCCGCCGCATACGTCTTGCTCGGATTCGTCGCCGTCGAGGTCGTGCTGTCGCCGAAGTTCCACGAGCGCGATGCAATCGAACCGTCGCTGTCGGTGGAGCTGTCCGTGAACGTGGCGGTCAGCCCGCTCGTGACGACGCTGAAGTTCGCGACCGGCGCCTGGTTGACGCCCGAAGACACGGTGACCTGACGCGAGGTCGTGTTCGTCGCGCCGTCGTCGTCGGTCACGGTCAGCGTGACGGTGTACGTGCCGGCGGCCGAGTAGGTCTTGCTCGGATTCGTCGCCGTCGACGTGGTGCTGTCGCCGAAGTTCCACGAGCGCGACGCGATACTGCCGTCGCTGTCGGTCGAGCCGTCGGTGAACGTCGCGGTCAGCGCGTTCGTCGTGAAGCTGAAGTTCGCCGTCGGTGCCTGGTTGCCCACCGGGCCGGCAAAGCCGCCGATGCCGTAGACGTCCTTGGATTCGGCCGTGCCGCCGGATTCGTCGCGGTTGTCGGTGTAGATCGCCATGATCTCGCCGAGCGCGACGTCCATGCCGTTGTAGTCGCCCCACTCGTTGGCTTCGCTGATGTTCTTCGACGTCACCGTGGTCAGGCGCGTCGCGGTACCCCAGGTCACGCCGCCGTCCACCGAGACCGCGTAATAGATGTCGGTGCCGCTGCGATTGGTCGAATGGCGCGTGTCGTAGTACATCACGAACACGCGGCCGTTGCGGTCGACCGACAGCCACTGGTTGAAGCGGTCGACCGTGCTGACGTCGCTCGAGGAATGCGGCGAGGAGATCTGCCAGGTCGCGCCGCCGTCACGCGAGCGCGCGACGCGGATGATGGAGTGGTTCGCCGTCGCGCTCGTGTTGTTCTCGGTCGTCGACGTGTCGGTCCAGGATACGTAGATGCTGTTGTTGAACGCGCCGCCGGAGCGGTCGGTGTCGGTCGAGACGTAGACGAATGCGCGGCGCGACTCCATGGCCGGGATCGGGAAATCGAAATCGGCGTTGGTCGTGCTGACCGTCGTCGCTGCGGCGAACGACACGCCGCCGTCGGTCGACTTCGACATGCGGATGGCCTTGCTGACCGAGCCGCCCGAGACCGCCGGATAGAAGAAGTAGACGTTGCCGGCCGTGTCGGAGGTGATGTCGCTGCCGATGCCGCGGTTGCTGCCGTCGAGCGTGATCGTCGAGCCGAACGCGGTGCCGCCGTTCGTCGAGCGCGCGATCTTCTGCACGTTGTTGTCGTGCCAGGCGACGTAGATGTTGCCCTTGTGCGGCGACGACGCATGCATGTCGACGTGCAGGTATTCCTTGTCGGACGTGTTCTGGTTCGACAGCGTCGCGCTGCGCGTCCAGCTCGCGCCGTTGTCGGTCGAGCGATAGAAATACACATTGGTGCCGCCGCCCACGACCGTCGACAGCGCGCTCGCGTAGCCGACCGTGCCGTCGGGCGACCAGCCCACGGCCGGATCGCAGCAGGTGCCCGACAGCGCGATCGCGCTGCCCCAGGTCACGCCGCCGTCGGTCGAGCGCCACATCTTCTGGCCGCTGCCCGGGCCGTTGGTGCCGGCAATCACGATGTTCGTGTTGACCGGATTGATCGCGACCGCGGACTCCGACGCGCCGGCCGGCGTCGTGATGCGCTTTTCGCCGCCAAGGAAATTCTGGAACACGCTGCCGCGGCTGCCTTCGTCGTCGGCCGACTCATGCACGCGGAAACGGCCGGTTTCGTCGGACGTGATCGCCGTGTAGGTGACGCGGTTGATGCGGTAGCCGCCGTACTTGGCCATGTAGCCGTTCAGCGCGCTGCGCGGGTACTGCACCGGTCCGAACTGCGGCAGATCCTTGTTCGCCTTGCGCATTTCGACGCGATAGAACACCGGGATCGCGATGATGGTCTCCGCTTCGTTCTTCGACAGCACCGCGAGATCGGCGGCGGTCAGCGCATAGTTGCGGTCGTCCCACGGACCCAGCGCCTGCAGCGCCGCATAATCGACGTTCTTGTCGGCGCCCCGGGTCTGGTCGACCGTGAATTCCACGGCACGACCGGCGGCGCGATCTTCCTCGGCATGCACGCCGGCCGCGAGGCCGCCGGCGAGCGCCGCGGCGACGAGCAGCGGCAGACGGCCGAATTTCGACTTCGTCATTACCATTCTCCATTCGTATACGAATGCGTCGGTCGATTCCGACGCCCCCCGTCGCGAACGGACGCCCGGCAGCGGCAGGAAGCGTCGCGCCTCCCGGTTGGTTTTGCCGCTGCGTGGTCCACCGCGACCCGATGACGGCTGCCGCGCAACGGCGGCAAGCCGTGCCCTGCGCGCCCCCTAAGCGGGCAAGGCCGGCACGGTTTACAGGATGAGTGACTATCCGTCTATAGACCCAGTCACATCAGTCGACAGGCCTAAATGTGCGACTGCACCAATGCACGATCGTCGTTTGTGCGGTGCATCAGGCCTGGCTGGCGAAAAGCCCCAAACCGTTGCGTTCGGTTTTGTCGCACGACGTCGTCCCTGGGGATGTCTGCACCGCGATGATCGTGTGTGCGCTGCAACATCACGGATAAATCGCCATATCCGCCCACTCCCCGTTCCGTCGCCGTGTCGGCTTCGGCGCGCGCTGCTTTGCGCCCGCGCAGCCGGTGTTCGCCGGCGACGTCACCGTCGAAACCATGGCCGACGACAACGCCGTCAATGCCACCTGCTCGCGGCGCGAAGCGATGCAGTCCCCATGTCCTGTCAGGGCAGCGACGGCGCGACCGCGGCCGGTCCGAACACGATCGAGTTCTCGGCCAACGGCGCCCATACCGTGCCGGTGCAGCGGGCCGACGTGATCGCGGCGCGCGCGCTGACCGTCAGCGGCGCCGGCAAGACGATCGCGATTGCGTGTTCGTCCACCCGCCTGTTCGAAGCCCGAATCTCGGCAACGACCTGCAGTTTTCGCCGAACAGCGGCTGCCGCGTGCCGGCGATCATGGGTGGCGATCCGCAGCCCAGCGTGCCCGTATCGTCCTTTCCACCCCATGTGAACGTGTGGACGATGCGTTTCGGCGACGACTTCAGTCCCGCGCTCGGCACCGGCGACAACGCGACTGCGCGGCCGGCCCGGTGCTGAACTTCGACGCCACCGGCGTGCCGATACGCCCGTGAAACAGCCAGAACGGCGACATCGGCGCATCGAATCGGATTCGATGCCGGACATGATCTTCCGGTACGGCTTCGAGTGACTGTGGCAGGAGAAAGCGATGGCGGGGTATCGCAACCGATCCCCTCGTCGCATTGCCGATATCGACGCTCCGGCGGCCGGCGGATGAGCGTGCGGCATACGCACCACCAAAGTCGCGGGGCAAAATT
>CAMLLF010000483.1 GCA_946480705.1 uncultured Lysobacteraceae bacterium
CGGCCGCGAACGTGTGGGCGGTCACCCGGGCACCGCGGTCGTGCGCGACGGCGAAATCGTCTACGCGCGCGCCTTCGGCCACGCCGATCTCGCGCAGCGCCGGCCCGCCACGGTGCATACGGCCTACGCGCTCGCGTCGGCGACCAAGCCGATCACCGCGACCGCGGTGATGCAGCTCGCCGAGCGCGGAAAGATTGATCTCGCCGCGCCGGCACGGCGCTACCTGGGCCCGCTGCGTCTGCGCGCGGCGGACCCGGCGTGGCCGGCGCCGAGCGTCGCGCAGTTGCTCGACCACACCGCCGGTCTCGCCACTTATGCACATATCTACTTTGGCGATGCGGTCGCGCGCGCACCGGCGTTCGCGCGCAGCGTCGAGCGCTTCGGCGTGCTCGTACAGCCGCCGGGCCGCGTCGCCGAGTATTCGAACCTCGGCTACGGCCTGCTCGGCGACATCGTCGAGCGCCGCGGCGGCGCGGGATTCGGCGACTATCTCGCGCGCGAGGTGTTCGCGCCGCTCGGCATGACCGACGCGTTCGTCGACACGCCGCAGCCCGGCGCCGACGTCGCGACGCCCTACGATGCGCAGAACGCGGCGCTGCCTGCGCTGCGCAACGACACGCCGGGTGCGGGCAACGTGCAAGCAAGCGCGCACGATCTCGTCCGCTTCGCGCGCTTCCATCTCGATCCGGCATCCGCCGAAAAGCCCGTGCTGTCGACGGCCGGCGTGCGCCGCATGCAGCAGCGCGCCGACGCGAAGGCGCTGCATCACTACTACGCCGGCGCGTACTACGGTCTCGGCTGGTACGTGCGGCCCGACGACGGCGGCGAGCGCGCGGTCTGGCACGAGGGAGGCATGCCGGGCGCGAGCAGCATCATCAAGCTGCTCCCGGAACGCCGTATCGGCGTCGTCGTGCTCGCGAACAAGAGCGAGGTGAATGCGGTCACCCAGGCCGTGGCGGACGACGCGCTGCGCGCACTGCTGCCGGGCTACGCGCCGGGACCGCTCGATGCGACCGCGAACTACGCGCGCTACGCGGCGCAGCCGGACTTTCTCGGCGAATGGCGGGGCAGCGTCACGGTCGGCGGCCGCAAGCTCGCCTGCGAACTGCGCTTCGGCGACGGCAAGATCGCGCTCGCGCTTGCCGCATCCGACGACACGACGCGTCGCGCGCGCGGCGAATTCGCCGGCATCGTCTACGGCGACTCCTTCGTCGGCGCCGTGCCGATGGCGCTGCCGATCGCCGAGCAGTCGGGCGCCGGGAGTCCGCTGCTGCTCGTCAAGCTCGTGCGCAGCGGCGACGTGCTGCAGGGCGCTTTCGTCGCCTACGCCTCGCCGCAGCGGCTCGAGTATCTGCTGCCGTTCGCCGTGCGGATGACGCGGACGAGGCGGTGGCCGTAGCTTGGGGTTCGCCTGCGGCCCACCCCAGCCTACGCCGGTGAGGCCGCCAGCAGATAGATCGCCGGCGTCGTCAGCAGGGTCAGGGTCTGTGAGATCAGCAGCCCGCCGATCATCGCGATGCCGAGCGGCCGGCGCATTTCCGCACCCGCGCCGAAGCCGATCGCGAGCGGCAACGCGCTGAAGATCGCGACCAGCGAGGTCATCATGATCGGGCGGAAGCGCACGAGGCAGGCTTCGCGGATCGCCTGCAACGGCGTCATGCCCTGTTCGCGTTCGGCGACGAGCGCGAAGTCGATCATCATGATCGCGTTCTTTTTCGCGATGCCGATCAGGAGCACGATCGCGATGATCGACACGATCGACAGTTCCGTGTTCGTGACGAGCAGCGCGAGCACCGCACCGACGCCGGCCGACGGCAGCGTCGACAGGATCGTCAGCGGATGAATCAGGCTTTCGTAGAGCATGCCGAGGATCAGATAGACCGCGAGAATCGCGGCGATGAACAGCAGCGGCGTGTCGCTCTGCTGCTGCTGGAAGCGGCGGAAATCGCCGCCGAATTCGCCGCTGATGTCGCCGGGCATGCGCAGGTCCTTCATGGTCTGCGCGACGAGCCGGCCGGCTTCGCTCATCGGCACGTCGGGGGCAAGGCCGAACGAGACGTCCATGACCGCGAACTGCGCGCGATGCTGGATCGACGTCGGCGCGATGCCGTCGCGCATCTGCGTGAGTGCCGTGATCGGCACCATCGCGCCGGTGCTCGACTGCACGTAGAGCCGCTCCAGCGAGCCCGGCGTCGCCGACTCGCCGGGTTCGGCGGTCACGACCACCTTGTACTGATTGATGTCCGAATAGATCGTCGACACCTGGCGCTGGCCGAATGCGTCGTAGAGCGCGCTGTTGATCGCCGCGACGCTGACGCCGAGGCGCGCCGCCGTGTCGCGGTCGATCTCGAGGTTCTGGCGCAGCCCGGCCTCCTGCAGGTCCGAGCCGACGTCGCGCAGCTGCGGCAGCTTCTTCAGCGCCTCGACGAGGCGCGGTGTCCACTCCTGCAATTGTGCAAGATCGCTGCCGCGCAGCGAGTAGTTGTACTGCGCGCCGCCGCCTCCGCCGCCGGCACCGCCGCCGCCGCCGATGTCCTGCACGGGGCGCAGGCGCAGGCGCACGCCGGGCACCTGTGCGGCTTTTTCCGACAGCCGGTTCATGACCGCGAACGTCGACACGTCGCGGCCTTCGCCGAGCGGCTTGAGATTGATGAACAGCGTGCCCGAACCGCCGCCGCCGCCGAAGCGGCCGCCGCCGACGCGCACGCCGACGCTCTCGACGGCCGGATCGGCGCGCACGATGTCGGCGATGCGCTGCTGGCGCTCGACGAGCACGTCGAACGACACGTCGGAACCGGCATTCGTCGAGCCCTGCAGCTGTCCCGTGTCCTGCTGCGGAAAGAATCCCTTCGGCACGATGATCATGAGCCAGATCGTGAGGCCGAGCAGCAGCGCCGGCAGCGAGGCCATGAGCCGCGGCCTTCCGAGCGACCAGTCCAGCGCGCGGCGATAGACCTCCACGCTCCAGGCATGCGCGGCATCGATGCGGCGTTCCAGCGCGCCCGGCGGCTTCGTGCCGTGCGGTTCCATGAACTGCGCGCAGAGCGACGGCGTCACGGTCAGCGACACGATGGCGGAGATCGCGATCGCCGCGGCCAGCGTGATCGCGAATTCGCGGAACAACAGGCCCAGGAAGCCGCCCATGAACAGCAGCGGGATGAACACGGCCAGCAGCGACAGCGTGATCGACACGATGGTGAAGCCGATCTCGCGCGCGCCGAGCAGCGTCGCCTGCATGCGCGGCATGCCCTGTTCGAGATGGCGCGCGATGTTCTCGATGACGACGATCGCGTCGTCGACGACGAAGCCGATCGCGATCACGAGCGCCATCAGCGACAGGTTGTTCAAGGTGAAGCCGAGCACGTACATCACCGCGAACGCGCCGGCGAGCGACAGGGGCACGGCAAGACCGGCGATGAGCGTCGGCGCGAGCCGGCGCAGGAACAGCAGCATCGTCAGGATCACGAGGCCGAGGCTGATCAGCAGCGCGACCTGCACCTCCATGACCGACGCGCGTATCGTCGGCGTGCGGTCGAGGAACGGCGTCAGCTTGGCGTCGCTCGGCAGCCACGCGCGCAGCTCCGGCAGCATCGCCCTGACCGCGTCGACGGTCGCGATCACGTTCGCGTCGGCCTGCTTGCGCACGAACAGCAATATCGCGCGCTGGCCGTCGAACCACGCGGCCTGGTAGCGGTCCTCCTGGCCCTGCGTCACGCGCGCGACGTCGCGCAGGAACACCGGATTGCCGTTGCGCGTCGCGACGATGAGATCGGCGAACTGCTCGGGCTTGCTCAGCGCGTTGTTCGACGCGATCGCCATCGTCGTGCGGCCATCGCTGAGGAAGCCCTGCGCCGTCGTCACGTTGGCCGCGACGAGCGCGCGGCGTACGTCGTCGGCGGAAATGCCGCGCGCGTTGATCGCGCGCAGGTTCAGGTCGACGCGGATGGCCGGCGTCGCGCCGCCGGCGATGTCGACATCGGCGACGCCGGGCAGCTGGCGCAGGCGCTGCGCGACCAGCGAGTCGGCATAGTT
>CAMLLF010000484.1 GCA_946480705.1 uncultured Lysobacteraceae bacterium
GTCTTCACCGAACTCGCACACGCGCTCGCCCACGTGCGCCGGCACGGCGCACCGATCGTGATCAAGGCCGACGGCCTCGCCGCGGGGAAGGGCGTCGTCGTCGCGCTGACGCTCGCCGACGCCGAGCAGGCGCTGCACGACATGCTCGGCGCGCACTCGCTCGGCGATGCGTCCTCGCGCGTGGTCGTCGAGGAATTCCTCGACGGCGAGGAAGCGAGCTACATCGTCATCAGCGACGGTCAACGCGCGCTGCCGATGGCGACGAGCCAGGATCACAAGCGGCGCGACGAGGGCGACAACGGCCCGAACACCGGCGGCATGGGCGCGTATTCGCCGGCACCGGTCGTCACACCCGAAGTCGAACAGCGCATCCTGCGCGAAGTCATCGAGCCGACGCTGGCCGGCATGGCCGCCGAAGGCGCGCCGTTCATCGGCTTTCTCTATGCCGGACTCATGATCGACAAGAGCGGCGCGCCGAAGGTCATCGAATTCAACGTGCGCTTCGGCGACCCCGAGACGCAGCCGATCATGCTGCGTCTGAAGTCCGATCTCGTCGAACTCGTCGAAGCCGCGCTCGACGGCCGTCTCGACCGCACGACGGCCGAATGGGATCCGCGTCCGGCGCTCGGCGTCGTGCTCGCGGCGCACGGCTATCCCGGCAACGTGCGGCTCAACGACGTGATCGAGGGACTCGACGCGCCGCGCGATCCCGATACGAAGGTTTTCCAGGCCGGTACGAAACTCGACGAGCAGGGCCGCGCGGTCAGCGCCGGCGGACGTGTGCTGACTGCCTGCGCGCTCGGCCAGGATATCGCGCAGGCGCGCGAACACGCCTACGCGACCGCGCGCGCCGTGCGCTTCGACGGCATGTTCTTCCGTCGCGACATCGGCCACCGCGCACTGAACCGCTGAATCGCGCACCGGACAAACTGTCCGGGACGCGAGACCCCCGACGCCTCACGATCGCTTCGACACGCTCAACCGGACATTTTCATGCGCCTCGTTCTTCTGTTCGCCGCCGCCGCGCTGTCGGCCGCCTCCGCCGATGCCGCCGTCTACAAGTGCACCGGCGCGAACGGCGCGATCGAGTTCAAGGACAAGCCCTGCCCGCCCGGCAGCGGCGGCGAGATCACGGTCAAGGGCGTCGCGCGTTCCGACGAAAGCTCCGCCGCGCCGGCGGCCGGTGGCAGCGACGACGCCCAACGTGCAGGCAAGGGCGGCGACAGCGCCGTGCTGACCGGCGTCTGGTGCGAATACGCCGTGTCGATGGATCCGGACGGCGAGAAGGACGAATCGTCGCCGGCGCAATGGACCATCACCGGCGATTCGCTCGAATACCGCATGAAGATCGGCGGCACGCTGAAGTCGAAGATCATCCGCAGAGGAGCGAGCTTCGCGATCGAGAACGGCATGCTCGGCGGTCCGGACCGCGACTGGGAGATCCAGTCGCGCCGCGGCGACACGATCGTGTTGAACGGACCGATCGGCGGGTATTTTCACCTGCGGCGCGGGGCGTGTCGTTGAGTGGCGGGCAAAGTTCCGGGAATCGGGAATCGGCAACGAAAAAGCGCGCCCTGGGGCGCGCTTTTTCGTTTCAGTTCTGCCTGGCCGATGCGGGTTGTGCGGCCGGGGCGGGGCGTGACGCCTGAGGCTGCAGCCGCGCGGGCCTGAACAGGCCGCTGTCGGCCGGCCAGGGCTTGTCGGGCATCTGGCTGGCCTGGAATTTCTTGAAGAACTCGCGGAACGGATCGGCGGCTTCGTTGCCGCCGTCGCGCACGGCGGCGAACATCGCCGATCCCTGCATCTCGGCCGCGACCGTGAACTTGCCCTCGGCCGCGTTCGCGAGCGCGACGGCTTCGATCACCTGCGGAATCGGCCGCTCGATATAGAGGCGGCGCGCGTAGTCCGCGGCCGTCTTTCGCTGGGCCTCGGTCGTGCCGCGACAGGTGGAACTCACGCGCACGAACACCTGTGCCGCGTAACCCTGGCGCTGGTTCGCCTTGAGCGAGGCTTCGAGATCGCGCAGCGCTTCGGTGCAGCGACCGTCGGAGACCTGCGCCGCGGCGAGGCGGCCGTGGTGTTCGACGACCTTGGGTTCGAGACGGATCAGCTGGCGGTACTGCTCGGCCGCCTGGGCGTAGCGGTTGATGCGCATGAACCGGTTACCGAGCAACAGGCGCGCTTCGATCAGGTTCGCATCGAGGCTGATCGCCTTTTCGTAGTCGGCCTGCGCGGCCGCTTCGTCGCCGCCGGTCTCGGCGACGACGCCGCGCGTGACGAGCGCGGCGGCATCGTTCGGCGACAGACGCACGGCATCGTTCGCACGTGTCATGGCGACCGTGCGGTTGCCGAGCAACGCTTCGATGCGCGCCGACAGGCTCAGCAGCCCCGAATCGTTCGGCTTGGCACGCAGCGCTTCGTCGAGCGGCGGGCGCGCGGCATCGAACTGCTGCACGCCGATCAGGAAGCGCGCGCGCGTCAGCGGATCATCCTGGTTCGCCGCAGGAGTCCCGGGTTGTTGCGCGTTCGCCGCCAGATCGATCGTGTTCACGCCGAGAAAGCCGGCGAGCAGCGGATCGAGCTGCCTGACCGCGACCGTGCCGGCTTTTGCGCGCGCCGCGTCGGCGGACGTCTTGTTGCCCTGCGCCGTGTAGATTTCGGCCTGCACGCCATAGAGCTGGTTGGCGCCCGGGTCGAGGCGCAGCGCTTCGTTGAGCGCGCTCAGCGCATCGGCGTGACGCCCCTGGCGCAGCGCGATGCGGGCGCGCAGCGAAGCCAGCATCGCATTGTCCTTGCCCTCGGCACCGGCCTGGTCGACGACCTGGCGCGCGCCGTCGACGTTGCCGCCGGCCAGCCGCGCCTCGGCGACGGCGACGCGCATCGGCACGTACTTGCGATCGAGGCGCAGCGCCTGTTCGAGGAAATCGTTGGCCTGCGCAGTCTGGTTGCGCATTCGCGCGAGCATGCCCCGCAGATAGATCCAGCGGGCGTCATCCGGCGTGACGACGATGGCGTTGGCGAGCGCCACGTCGGCCTCCGCGTAAAAACCCGCCTGGGCGTAGCTCGATGCGAGCAGCGAATAGGCCTTTGCGAGCTGCTCACCGACCAGGGTCGCCTTGCTCCGGTCGAACTCGGCGCGCATCTCGACGAGCTCCGCGGCTTCGGCCTTGCCGATCTTGCTGAAATCGGGAATCGGCACCGGCCGGATGACGCTTTCGGCAGTGGCTGCATAGGAAATCAGCGCGAGCGCGCCGGCCAGGGCTAGGCGGGTCAGTTTCATGGAACTCCGGCGCCCGGCAGGCGGGCGTTGCAGGGAAAGGGCGGAAGTTTACGGGACCGGGCCCGCGAAACGGGATGATGGGCCGGGCCGCTGTTAACGCCCGGTTACGAGGCGCCGCCGCGACCGCACATGCGCGGCGGTCGCGGCAACGTCCGGTCTGCTAGATTGCGCGCGACTTTCCAAGGTTCCCGTCATGTCGAGCAGCAATCAGTTCGCCCTGCTGAAATCGCGCCGTTTCGGACCGTTCTTCTGGACCCAGGCGCTCGGCGCGTTCAACGACAACGTCTTCAAGAACGCGCTCGTGATCATGGCGGTCTACCAGATCGCCGCGCACGATCCGGTCCGCGCCGCCAACTACACCAACCTCGCCGCCGCGCTCTTCATCGCGCCGTTCCTGCTGTTCTCGGCCACGAGCGGCCAGCTGTCGGACAAATATGACAAGGCGCGGCTGGCCCAGCTCGTGAAGGTGCTCGAAGTCGCGATCATGGTCATCGCGCTGTTCGGCTTCCTGGCCAAGAGCATTCCGCTGCTGATGACCATGCTGTTCATGATGGGGCTGCACTCGACGCTGTTCGGCCCGCTCAAGTACGGCCTGCTGCCGCAGGTGCTCGACTCGCGCGAACTCGTCGGCGGCAACGGCCTCATCGAGATGGCGACGTTTCTCGCAATCCTGATCGGCCAGAACCTCGGCGCGCTGCTGATCACCGTGCCCGACCACGGCGCCTGGCTCGTCGGCGCCGCCACCATC
>CAMLLF010000485.1 GCA_946480705.1 uncultured Lysobacteraceae bacterium
GCAATGGTTCGGCGCAGCGGCCGTCGCCGACGATTCCCGCGCCAACTACAGGGGCTGTTTCGATGAAACCCGTTCATGCGCACCGCCGCCCGGCACGCGCCGGCATCGCACTGTGCTGGTCGTTCGCGCTCGTACCCGCGACGCTGGCGATCGCCGGACCGTATGCCTACGTGCCGGTGGCGAGCAGCTACACCGTGTCGGTGATCGACACCGCGACCAACGCCGTGATCGACGGCATTCCGGCCGGCGAGGGGCCGATCGGCGTGGCGGTGAGTCCCGACGGCCTGCTTATCTACGTCGCGAGCCAGAACGCGCATTCCATGATTGCGATCGATGCGTTGACCGACACGGTGATCGGCACGCTCGCGCTCGCGTCCGATCCGTTCGGTCTCGCGGTCACGCCGGACGGATCGCAGATCTACGTGGCCTTGTCGGGCATCGACGCGATCGCCGTCGTCGATGCGCAGAGCCTGACGGTGCTCGACACGATCGAAGTCGGCATGACGCCGCGCGCCGTCGCGTTCACGCCGGACGGCGGCAAGGCCTATGTCGCGAACCAGAACGGTGCGAGCGTGTCGGTCATCGACACGCAGGACGACAACACGGTGATCCGCCACGTACCGGCCGGTGGTTTCGCGCTCGGCGCGGCCGTCAATCCCGCCGGCGACCGCGCCTACGTGGCGACTTCGGGCGCCGGGTCGGGATCGGGTCTCGTCGTGATCGACACGGCGACCGACGCGATCGTCACGACGATCACGGTCGGCGAAGCGCGCGGCGTCGCGGTTGCGCCCGATGGTCGCGTCTATGTCAGCCATGACGACAGCGTGTCGATCGTGGATCCCGCGACGAATACCGTCGCAACGACCGTCCCGACCGGGCAAACCGCCTACGGGGTTTCGCTCAGCCGCGACGGCGCTCGCGCCTATGTGGTCAACACCAACGGCGCCTCGGTCTCGGTCATCGACACGGCGTCGGCCGCGGTGATCTCGACGATTCCGCTGGCCGGCGGCGCGTTCTCGCTCGGCAATTTCGTCGGCCCGCCCATCATGCCGCACGCGCCGGTGCTCGCCGCGAGCGGCCGGCAGCAGGCGATCCGGCTCACGTTCGACGCGCCGCGCGACGGCGGCTCGGCGATCCTCGACTACACCGCGACCTGCGGCACCGCGAGCGTGACCGGAACGGCGTCGCCGCTGACCATCGGCGGTCTCAGCAACGGCGTGACCCATGCGTGCTCGGTCGTCGCGCGAAACGCGATCGGAACCGGGCCGGCGTCGAATGTCGTGCAGGCGACCGCCGGCGTCGCCGATGCGATCTTCATCGACGGTTTCGACGCGCCCTGAACTTCGGCCGCGAATCGGTCGACGCGGGCTTGGCGCGCGCGCGTCGGCGCGCAAGAATCCACACGCCGCGCCGATGCGGCTCACGAAGGACGAACCGATGCGCCGTGCCCTGATCCGTTCCGCTGCCGGCGTCGCGCTCGGCGTGCTCGCCTTTGCCGGCACGGCCGTCGCCGACGCGGCGAAGTCCCGACTCGAGCAGCTCATGGGCGCCAAGTTCCGCGAGGCGGGGCTGCATCGCGCGACGCCCGCCGAGATCGCGGTCCTCGAACAATTCATGATCGAGCACGCGGACGAGCTGCGCACGATGACGCCGGCCTCGGACGCCACGTCCGCCGCCGCGGTCGTCGCCGCGGAACCCGCGCGTGCCCGCCGTGCCGAGAAGAGCGCCGAACCGAGCGACGAACGCGTGTCGAGCCGCATCGCCGGCGAGTTCAAGGGCTGGCAGCGCGGCACGACGCTGACGCTCGAAAACGGACAGCAATGGCGCGTCAGCGACGAGAGCTCGCTCGTCGTGCGCGCGATGAACAGTCCCGCCGTGACGGTCGAGCGCGGCTCGTTCGGCAAATGGTGGCTGCGCGTCGAGGGCTACAACGCTGCGGCACACGTGAAGCCCGTGAACTGAGTGCTGCAACGACAGCGCCGGCCGCCTGTTCGCGGCGGCCGGCGCTGCCTGCGGCTCACTGCGCCGGCGGTTGAAAGCCATCGCGGAAGACGCCGGTGCCGGACGAAATGAAAACCGGCAACGCCCACAGCGACACGCGAACCGGCAGGAACCGGCGTGACTCGACGAACATAGAAGCCCCGACACGGCCGGCGGGACGGCACGACGCCCGTCCCGGCATCAAAAGCGATCGTTTCCAGGCCGACGCATGGAGGGCTCGAAATCGCTGCCGTTTCTTGGGCGGGCGAACGGTCACGGCGTGGCGGTCGATACGGGCACCCGTTCGTCGTGCGTTCTCGCCTGATCGCGAAACGCACTCAAACCGTGTCGAATCCGTCGGCGCAGACCACATCGCCGCACGTCCGCGACGATGACGACCGTGATCATGCGGCATCGGCTGTTCCGACACCTCCGGCGGTTCTCACCGTGCCCGCACCGGCCGCCGTGGTGCCGCGCCCGCGCTGTCCGGATGGACGCGCGTTCTCCTCGCTGATGCTCGCCGCTTTCTGTCGGCGTCCGCACACGGGCGAAACGTGTTCTTCCGCGCTCAGCGCTTCAACGGCAGACGCAGCACGAACTCGGCACCCGGCTCGCGCTGCACGACGTCCGCCTCGCCGTGCATCGCCCGCGCGAGCTGGCGCACGAGGGCGAGGCCGATGCCGGTACCCAGCGTTTCGCGCGTCAGCTCGCTGCCCGGGCGATAGAACAAGTCGAAAATCTTGCGCAGTTGCGATTTGTCGACGCCGGGACCGTAGTCGCGCACGCTCCACACGGCGTCGCCGCCCTGGGGCAGCACGGCGATGTCGATCTCGCGCCGGGCCGCCTTGGCGGAGAACTTCAGTGCGTTGTCGACCAGGTTGATGAGGATCTGCACGAACGCGTCGGCGTCGACCTGCAGCTCGCACTCGGCGAGTTCCGGCGCGAGCGTGTACGTCGCGGCGAAGCCGCTGCGTTCTATCTGGCTCGCGAGCTTCGAGCGCAGCAGGTCGAGCAGCGTCGCGATGCGGACGGGCTTCAGATCCAGGCGCAACTCGCGGCGCTCCATGCGCGCGAGCTGCAGCACGTTCGCGATCAGCCGCGACAGACGTTCGCTCTCGGCCTGGATGAAGGCGTAGTACTCGCGCTGCTTCGCCGCATCGGCCCAGCCTTCGCTCAGGATTTCCGCATACATGCGAATCGACGTCAGCGGCGTGTTCAGTTCATGGCTGACGGCGGACACGAAGTCCTGCTGCTGGCGCGCGAGATTCAACTGGCGCAGGCCGAGCCGGTAGAGCAGCGCGAACGTGCCGACCAGCAGCACGAGCAGCACGACGCCGGCCCAGGTCACGAGCTTTCCGCCGGGGCCGGCGGGCAGGCGGCGGACGTTCCACAACAGCTGCAGGTCGTCGAACGGCGCCGACAGGCGCAGCTGGTGCAGCAGTTCGCCGGTGAGCTTGCGCACGCTCGACAGGCTGTCGAGCCGGCCGGCGTCGGCGGCGCGCTGCACGCGCAGCACGTCGTGGCGGTACGAGATCACGAGGTCGCTCATCTGCGCGAGCATGCGGTCCGCCTCGTCGAGGATCAGCCCCTGGATCGTGCGCTGGCCGCCGCGCCAGACCTTGCGGAACAACACGCCGCGGCCGGCATCGAGCCGGCTGTATTCGAACGGATCGAGTTCGCTCTCGAACGTGCGCACGCGCGGCGCGGCATTCGCGCGCGCGCTCTGCGCGTCGACGACCGCGGTCTGTTCCTTGCGCGTCGCCCGGTTCGGCAGGCTTGCCTTGAGCTTCTGCTCGTAGACCGGCGCCTGGCGCTTCGTCTGGGCCAGGGCCTCGTCCTGATAGTTGCGGCCGATGCGCAACTCGTCCACTTTGCCCAATTCGTTGCTTTGCTTGCGCAGCCGCTCGTCGTCCTCGGACTTCGGCAATGTATTGAGCTTGTCGAACGCCGCTTGGGACGCGACGACGCGTTCGGCTGCCGGCGGCACCGCGGTCTCGCTCGCATTCCGTGCCGCGCCGGGGACGAGCGTCGTGCCG
>CAMLLF010000486.1 GCA_946480705.1 uncultured Lysobacteraceae bacterium
CGCTGACGCGCGGTGTCGATGTCGACGGCGAACGGCTCGCGGCGAAATCCGTGCAGGTGCTGCGCCACGGCGAAAAGAACGCCTGGCTCGAGATCGTGCTCGACGAAGGCCGCAACCGGCAGATCCGCCGGCTGCTCGATGCGCACGAGACCGCGGTGCTGCGGCTCGTGCGCGTCGCGATCGGCGGGCTCGCGCTCGGCGAGCTGGCCAAGGGGCGATGGCGGCGGCTCGATACGCGCGATCTCGCGCGACTGCGCGGCGAAATCACCGATGTTCGGAACCTCAGCGAATAACGCCGAGCTTGCGCCCGACCTTCGTGAATGCCTCGACCGCGCGGTCGATCTGATCGGGCGTGTGCGCCGCGCTCATCTGCGTGCGGATGCGCGCCTGGCCCTGCGGCACCACCGGATAGAAAAAGCCGATCACGTAGATGCCTTCGTCGAGCAGTTCGCGTGCGAAGGACTGCGCGAGCTTTGCGTCGTAGAGCATGACCGGCACGATCGCATGCTGGCCGGGCTTGAGGTCGAAGCCCGCGGCGGTCATGCCGGCGCGGAAGCGGTTTGCATTCGCCTCGACGCGGTCGCGCAGCTCGGTCGAGCGCGCGAGGATCTCGAACACCTTCAGCGATGCGGCGACGAGCGGCGGCGGCAGCGTGTTGGAGAACAGATACGGACGCGAGCGCTGGCGCAGCATGTCGATGATTTCGCGCCGGCCCGTCGTGAAGCCGCCGGAGCCGCCGCCGAGCGCCTTGCCGAGCGTGGACGTGTAGACGTCGACGGCGTCCATGACGCCGTGAAGTTCCGCCGAACCGCGGCCCGTCGCGCCGACGAAGCCGGTCGCGTGCGAGTCGTCGACCATGAGCATGGCGCCGTATTTCTTCTTCAGCGCGACGATCTCGTCGAGCTTCGCGATGAAGCCGTCCATCGAGAACACGCCGTCGGTCGCGATCAGGCGTGTGCGCTTGTGCTGCGACTCCGCGAGGTGCTTTTCGAGTTCGGCCATGTCGCCGTTCGCGTAGCGGCGGCGCTCGGCCTTGCACAGGCGGATGCCGTCGATGATCGACGCGTGATTGAGCGCGTCGGAGATCACGGCGTCCTCGTCGGACAGGATGGTTTCGAACAGGCCGCCGTTGGCGTCGAAGCAGCTCGTATAGAGGATCGTGTCTTCGGTGCCGAAGAAGCGCGAGATCGCGGCTTCGAGTTCCTTGTGCAGATCCTGCGTGCCGCAGATGAAACGCACCGAGGCGAGGCCGAAGCCGTGGCTGTCGAGGGCGGCCTTGGCCGCGGCGATGATTTCCGGATTGTCGGCGAGGCCGAGGTAGTTGTTGGCGCAGAAGTTCAGCACTTCGCGGCCGTCGCTCGTCGTGATCGCCGAGGACTGCGGCGTCGTGATGACGCGCTCGGTCTTGTACAGGCCCTGCTCGCGGATGGCGTCGAGTTCGGCAGTCAGGCGGTCGCGTGCGGCGTAATCCATGGCGGTCTCGGAGCGGCGGAAAGACCGCGATTGTGCGGCATCCGCGGATCCAGCCCAAATGATCGGCGGAGCGGAGCGGCGTGCGAACGCGGCAGTGCCGCTCGCGGACGCGGCAGACGCCGGGCCGGGTGGCCGCATTTCGGGTCTGCTAGCATCTCTGCCTTCAGTCCGGTGGGGAATGGTGATGCGTGCTGCTGCAGTCGGAGTCGGTCTGTTTCTCGCGGCCCTGGTGCCGGGCATCGCGGCCGCCGAGCCGCGCACGGTCGCACCGGAAGTCCTCGCGCTGATCCAGGACGACGACCCGTATCCGCTGCCGCGTGGCCTCACCGCCGAGGAACGCCGTCGCTGGCGGCTGCCCGACGCGCTGCACATTCCGTTCGCGCCGCCGCCGGGCAAGGTGCGGGCGCAGGCCGAGTACGAGGGCAACAGCGGAATTCTCGTGCGCTGGGGCACGCAGAACGCGCTGCTGACGCAGATGACGGTCGCGATCACGACCGGCGATCCGGATGCGCGCGTCTACATCGTCGTGACCGGCACCAGCCAGCAGAACAGTGCGACCTCGACGCTGACCGGCGCAGGCGCCGACCTGTCGCGCGTGAGGTTCGTGACGCAGTCCTGCAGCGGCGGCTGCAGCGTCTGGATGCGGGACTACGGTCCGCGCTTCATCGAGGACAACGGCCGGCGCAGCGCGGTCGACCATGTCTACAACCGGCCGCGCCCCGTCGACGACGTGTTTCCGGGCGTCTGGGCGACCTATTCGGGCGAGACGAAGTACGACATTCCGCTGACCCACGGCGGCGGCAATTTTCACTTGTTCCGAAATCGCGACGCGTTCATGACGCGCCTGATCGTCAACGAGAATCCGGGTCTGACCGAGCAGCAGATCAAGGACTACTACCGCGACTACCAGGGACTGAACCTGACCCTGACCGATCCGTTTCCGGAGTCCTACGACTCGACCCAGCACATCGACATGTGGATGCTGCCGCTCGCCGACGACAAGGTGCTGATCAGTCAGCATGCAAGCGGCGACGGCGTGCCGCATACGGTGACCGAGGCGACGGCGGCAGAGCTCGCCGGCCGCGGCTACACGGTCTATCGGACGCCGGCCTGGAACAGCGGCGGCACGCATTTCACGTATGCGAATGCGGTGCTGATCAACAAGGTCGCGCTGGTCTGCCAGTTCAGCGGTTTTCCGACGCAGAATGCCGCGGCACTCGCCACGTTCCGGGCGGCGCTGCCCGAGCGCAATGTCGTCGGCGTCGACTGCAGCGGCATCATCGATCTTTCCGGTGCGATCCACTGCATCGTGATGCACGTGCCCGATCTGCTGTTTCGCGACGGGTTGGACTGATGTCCCGAAGACGCGGCCATCCGTGGCGCGTCGATCGAAAAACCGCTCACAGCCCGTCGATCTTTTCACCCGCCGACGGGCTCTTGCCGAAGGTTTCGCGAAGGTAGTTGCGGGTTTCCTTGTGCGCGCGCATGCGGTCGGCGTACGTGGCGCATTGCTTGACCTTGCGGTTCGACCCGGTCGGCGCGGAAAACTCGCAGATCAGCCGGCGTCCGTCGCGTTGCGTCAGGATGGCGTTCGCGGTTTCCTGTGCGGCGTAGATGTCGAGTCTGTCGTCGTCGTCGAGTTCGCCGCCCTGGCGCTTGCGCAGCAGTGCAGCAATGCGGTCGAGTTCCGCCTCGACGCTATGGCGTTCCTCCGCCGTCACGAACTCGAAGCGGCCGCCGGGTTTCATTTCCTGGCGTATCGCCATCGCCTGGTCGTCGAATTGCTGCTGTTTTTCGATATCGACGAATCGCGACGAGGTTTCCTTGGCGGCGATCGCGGGCGTCAGCGCGGCGAAGATCGACGTCCCCGCGAGCAAGGCAAGTCGTTTCATGAGCAAGGCTCCGGGACAGTGCCGACGCGTCAGCATTTGGCGGGGTCGTAGCAGGATTCGGCCGGCGACTTGCGCAGGTTGTCCATCATCATGCGGCGCGTTTCCTTGTGCGCGCCCATGCGGTCGGCATAGGTGATGCACTGCTTGATCTTGCGGTTCGAACCGGTCGGCGCAGTCCAGTCGCAGATCAACCGACGTCCGTCTCGCTGCGTGAGGATGGCGTTGGCAGTTTCCTGCGCGGCCAGAAGATCGAGCTGATCGTTGTCGCCGAGACGCTCGCCGTCGCGCTTGTCGAGCAACGCCGCGATGCGGTCGAGCTGCGCGTCGACCTCCTGGCGTTCCTGCGCGTTGACGTATTCGAAGCGGCCGCCGGGCTTCATTTCCTGGCGTATCGCGGCGGCCTGGTCGGCGAAGCGCTCCTGGCGCGCGGCGTCGACGATCGGTTGGGAAGATTCCCTGGCGAGAAGATGCCCCGGCGACAGGATCAGGGCAGCAAGGAGCGACAGCACAGCAAGGCGTGCACACGACATGGCGAGGTTCCCTGTAGGCCGAAGAACTTTCGGCCGACGCAGCCTAGAACCGTCGTTGCCGGCTGTCAACGAAGATCGTCGTACATCTAAATTCGTACGTGCGATTGCGTAGACGGA
>CAMLLF010000487.1 GCA_946480705.1 uncultured Lysobacteraceae bacterium
TTGCGCCATCTCCGCGACGCGACGCCATCTGACACACGGCGCAATGCCCTTCGGTCATTGCGCCCTGCGTCCGCGAGGCAACTCCGGAAACGTGGGGCGAAACAAGCGAAGCGCATTGCGCCAACTCCGCGACGCGACGCCATCTGACATACGGCGCAATGCCCTTCGGTTATTGCGCCCTACGTCCGCGGGGCAACCCCGGAAACGTGCGGCGAAACAAGCGAAGCGCATTGCGCCAACTCCGCGACGCGATGCCATCTGACATACGGCGCAATGCCCTTCGGTTATTGCGCCCTACGTCCGCGAGGCAACTCCGGAAACGTGCGGCGCAACAAGCGAAGCGCATTGCGCCATCTCCGCGACGCGATGCCATCTGACATACGGCGCAATGCCCTTCGGTTATTGCGCCCTACGCCGCGTGCGTCCGATGCCGTTGGCTATTGCGCCCCACCCGCGCAATCGCCCATGCGCTTGAGATCGAGCGTGCCGCTGCGGCCCGCATACGGTCCGGCGGTCGGCGCATTCGCAAAGCGATAGTCGAGCGCCGCGCGGCCGCAGCCCAGCATGCGCAAGGTCGCGGAACCGATGGCGTAGGCGTTGTAGGTCGGGACGCGGTCGAACGCGCCGCCGATGGTCTGGATCAACTGCAGCTCGACGCGGCCGTCGACGGCCTGCGCGAGGTCGCCCTGCAGCGTGAGCCAGTGCTGGCGGCCCGGGTCGTTCTGCGTGCCGGCCGGGTCGTAGGTGAACCATGGCGCGAAGAACACGCCGTCAGGCTGGATGTTGAGCTGCAGTCCCTGGCCGATTGCGGAATCGTCGTACCACGCGCCGGACTGCTGCGCGTCGAAGCCCTTGGCCGGCGGTCTCGCGCCGGCGCCGGGCTGGGTCGAACCGTTGGCGAGGATGCAGCCCTGCGTCTGCGGTGTGAGGCGCGACAGTGTGATCGTTCCTTCTGCGGCATCGTTATGACCCGCGTCGAAGCGATAGCGCAGCGTGGCGTTGCTGCAGTCGCGGAACGTCAGCGTCGCACGGCCGATGATCTCCGGCGAGACTGCGGGACCGGCGTCGAAATTGCCGCCGGTGGTTTCGAGGATCGGCAGTTCGAGCGAGGTCGCGTTCGCCGGCACGCCGTTGACCTGCAGCGTGTACCAGCGCTGTCCGGCCGGATCGTTGCCGCCGTTGGTCGTGAACGTGAACCACGCGGCGAACAGCGTGCGCGACGCCGGCAGCCAGTCGATCGCGAGGCCTTCGCCGTTGGCATACGGCGAGAACCAGAGGCCCGCGACGCCGGGCTGGTCGAGACGGACCGGCGGCGTCACGCTCGTCATTGCGTCGACCGAGAACACCGCTGCATTCGCGCCGGCCTGGCGATCGACGACGGCGGCGGCAAGGCGCGCGCCGCCCGCGGTGTCGAACGCGAGCGAGCGCGGCTGCGCGCACGCGCCGTTGCAGTCGACGAAGCGCTCGTCCTGCTGCAGCCCGGTCTGCCGGTCAAGACGCTCGATGCGCAGCTTGTTCGGCCAGGCGTGCGCGAGCAGCAGCGCACCGGAACCGTCGATGACCAACTGGCCGCCGTCGTTGGCGGCTGCGGCCAGCGTGGGATTGCGCGATTCCTGCTGCCAGATCCGCGCGCCGTCCGTCGCGGAGAGTTTCACGATGCGGCTCACGGTCCGATCCGTGGCCGCGCGCTGCGAGGAATGCTGCAGCAGATAGATCGCAGCGCCGTCGCGCGCGATGCGCCCGCGATCGAAGCCGGCGTCGAGGTCGACGGTCCAGCGCGTCGAACCGTCCGGTGCGACCGACCACAGGCTCGTGCGGTCGCCGGGCAGTGCCGCGCGGCGGCCGAGTACGACGACGCTGCCGTCCGCCGCGATCGCGAATTCCGAGCGGTATTCCGACAGCGGACTCGGCACGCGATAGACGCGCGTGCCGTTGCCGGTGTGCTGCGCGAGCGCGGTGTCGACCGCAAGTACGCTGCGGCCGTCCGCCCCGATGCCGATCTGCGCCACTTCGCCGGCACCGCCGCCGACCGGCTGGATCGCGCCGGTCGGCGCGATCTGTTCGATCGCGTAGTCGCTCGTGTTGGCCACGACGAGCAGCGTGTTGCCGTTCGTCAGCGGCGCGCTTTCCATGAGGCGCGTGAAGCTGGAGAGCTGTTGGCGTTCCCAGCCGCCCGCGCCGTCGCGCGTATCCCAGCAGCGCGCGACGCACGTTGTTGCCGTTGGGCACGGCCTGGTACGCCGCGAGCTCCGAACTGCAGAGCTGCGTTCCGGCGAGGCGGAATCGCGCCTCGTAGAGCTCCAGCGACGGCGCGATGTGCTGCCAGACGACGCGGCCCTGCGCGTCGAGCTTCGCGAGCGTCGCGCCGTGGATGCCTTCGGCCTTGCTCAGCAGATAGCTCGCCCCGTCGCCGTCGACGGCATGCGCGTGCAGGCGCGTCGGCACGGCAACGGCCGGCGCGTTCGGCGCGGCCGGTGCGATCCGGTTGGCCGCATCGATCGCGAGCAGATGCGTGGGACGACCGGCGGGCGTCTCCTGGCCGAGCAGATAGAGCATGTCGCCGGCGATGCGAAGCTGCAGCGACGTCTCCAGCGGCAGATCGACGCGCGCCGTCACGGCGCCGGCGGCGTTGCGCCGAATCAGCCGATCGATTCCCTGCAGCGCACAGGCGTGCGCGGTGGAGCCGTCGGTGCTCACGACGACCTCGCGCGCGACGGCGACATCCGGTGTGCCGGGCAGGTCGCAGAGCGGCCGTTGCCACTGCTGCTGGCCGTCGCCGCCGACACGCGTCAGCGTGCGCGGCTGCACCGCGCCGGTACGCAGGCCCGTGACGATATAGACCGCATCGCCCGAGCGCTGGATGTCCGCGAGGCCCGTGTCGGCGCCGACCGCGTGCGTCGTCGTCCACGTCGCAGCGCCCTGCGCGTCGAGACGGCTCAGCGTGAGGCTCGAATTCAGGATGCTCGCGACGTAGGCACCGCCATCAGGCGTGGCGGTGACGAGCGGCGAGGACACCGCCGCGCCGTACACCGAGTTCCATCGCTCGATGCCGTCGCTGCCATAGCGCGCGACGACGCCGAACGGCGGACGTGCGTTCTGCGATACCGCGACGGCACCGCCGTCGGCCTGCGCCTCGACGCTGAGCAGCGTGCGGCCGACGACGACGAATTGGCGCTGCATGCCGTCGGCGCCGAACTGCATCAGCGTGACGCCGCGCGCGACCCAGAACGTACCGTCCGCGGCGACGTCGACGTCGGCGCAGCCGGCGGGATCGATGCGCCATTTCACGCGCAACTGCGCGTCGACACGCATCAGCTTGCAGCTGGCGCTGCGCAGGATCACGTCGCCGCCGTCGAGTGCGAAGCCCGCATCGAACGGCGCATCGGCGTCGCTCGCGCCGAGCATCTCGCGCGTCAGCGTGCGCGTGCCGCCGGTATCGCTGCGGCTGATCGCGCCGTCGCCAAAGGTCCAGAACGCGCGATCGGCTGCGACGACGAATCCGGTCGGGTTCGACGCCGTCGTCGCCGTCGGCGCGAGGTGACGCCAGTCGGCCGATGCGCCGAGCGGCAGCAGCGTGGCCAGCAGCGCAAGATGGTGCAGCGGAAGCGGCGAGTGGTGTCGCATGCGAGCGTCCTTGTCCGGAGTGGATGCCTGTGGGACGACGCATGCGGAGGCTTCCCCCAAAGGCGCCGGTCGCGCCATGAGTGGAGATGTGTCCGATCGCGCACGTCAAAAATGCCGAGGCCGCCTTGCGGCGGCCTCCGGCGGCTGCGGATTCGATCAGATCGCGCTCACGGCGCGCAACCGCCGGCGCGCGACAGTCGCAACGAACCGCTGCGGCCACGGAACGCGCCTGCGCCCGGGATGTCGTCGAAGCGGTAGTCGAGATCGGCGCGATCGCAGCCGCGGAGGCGCGCTCGTTCCGGCAGAATCTTGAGCGCCCGCGGCTCAGGGGTGAGGCCTACCGCGGCCTGTACACGCAGCTTCTCGGCGACGCGCGAGACCAGGTC
>CAMLLF010000488.1 GCA_946480705.1 uncultured Lysobacteraceae bacterium
CCATCAGCGCGACGACGTCGGATGCCAGCGCCGCCGGTTCGCCGTTGCGCAGCGCGTCGGCGGAGCGGAAGCGCGTTGTGCCGAATCCGCGCAGATGCGGCACGATGACGCGATAGCCGCGTTCTGCCAGCAGCGGCGCGACGTCGGCATAGCTGTTGATGTCGTAGGGCCAGCCGTGCAGCAGGATCACGACGTCAGCGTTCGCCGGACCGAGCTCGGCATAGCCGATCGTGAGATCACCGGCGTCGATCTGGTGGTTCGCGACGAGCGGCCCGTGATCGGCCGGTGCGCTTTGCGCACTCGCGGACGGTGCCGCACCGGCTACGCCGGTCATCGCGCTGTGCGCGGCCAACAGCCATGCCGCGAGGCGGGTGAGATTACGGAAGGCATGCATGCGCATCGACGGTCTCCGGGTGCGGGCTTCAAGGCCGACGCAGGAGGCGTCGGCGACGGCGCCATTGCACGCCCGGCGCGTATCGGTCGCGTGTCGCCGGCTCCGGCGATTTGTCAGCGGAGCGCGGGAACGGCACCGCGGATACAGACGCTTACAAAGCGGGTCGCTCTGTATCGAAACGTATCCGGAGCCCGCGGCGGCACGGTCGGATACGAAGCCGGCGCCACGGCGACATCGCGCCGATACGCGACGATGGTGCAATGCGCGAGCCGCGAAACAGGATGCGGCGAGGCGCTACCATCTTTATCTTTCGACGAGGCCGCCGGCGCGGTCCCGGACCTGGAGCGGCGATGACGTCCCATGCAGACCACATCCTCGTCGTCGACGACGATCGCGAGATCCGTCAGATGGTCGGCGACTATCTCGGCAAGAACGGCCTGCGCGTCAGCCTGGCCGCCGACGGCCGCGAGATGCGTGCGATGCTCGATACGAGCGACATCGATCTCATCGTCCTCGATGTGATGATGCCCGGCGAGGACGGCCTGACGCTGTGCCGCAACCTGCGTGCCGGCAGGCATCGCGCGGTGCCGGTGATCATGCTGACCGCGCGCGACGACGCGACCGATCGCATCATCGGCCTGGAGATGGGCGCGGACGATTACGTCATCAAACCCTTCTCGTCGCGCGAACTGCTCGCGCGCATCACCGCGGTCATCCGCCGCGCGCGCATGCTGCCGCCGAATCTGCAGGTCAGCGAGGCCGCGCGGCTCATCGGCTTCGGCCAGTGGAAGCTCGACACGACCGCGCGCCACCTGCTCGATGAAAGCGGCACGGCCTATCCGTTGAGTGGCGCCGAATTCCGGCTGCTGCGCGTGTTCGTCGATCATCCGCAGCGCGTGCTCAGCCGCGATCAGCTGCTCAATCTCACGCAGGGCCGCGATGCGGAGCTCTTCGATCGCTCCATCGACCTGCTCGTCAGCCGTCTGCGGCAGCGGCTCGGCGACGGCGCGCGCGAGCAGACGTACATCAAGACCGTGCGCAGCGAAGGCTATGTGTTCTCGCAGCCGGTCGTGCTGATCGGAGACGACGCGTGAGTGCAGCGTCGCCAGGAGGGACTTCACGCTTTCTGCCGCGCACGCTCGGCGCGCGCGTGCTGCTGATCCTCGCCACCGGCCTGCTGCTGGCACACGCCCTGTCGTTCGCGCTGTTGTTCTACGAACGCGCCGTCGCGACGCGCTCGATGATGCTGACGAACCTCGAGCAGGACATTCCGCTGAGCGTCGCCCTGCTCGAACGGCTGCGGCCGCAGGAACGCACGGAGTGGCTGCCGCGACTGGAGCGCCGCACGTATCGCTATCTGCTGCGCTCCGCCCGGCCGGGTTCGCCGCTATCCACCGAGCGCTCGCGGCAGGTCGCGGGGCTGATCGACGAAGCGCTGCAGTATCGCTATGGGCTGCGGCCGCGCGCGGTGTCCACATCTCCGGAACGCTACGAAGTAGAACTGACGCTGGCCGACGGCCAGCCGCTCACGATCGAGGTGACGCCGTCGCTGTTGCCGATCGCGCGCTGGCTGCCGTGGATGCTGGTCGCGCAGATCGTGTTGCTGCTGGCCTGCGCAGGGCTCGCGGTGCGGCTGGCGACGCGTCCCTTGGCGCGGCTGGCCGAAGCCGCCGAGCAGCTCGATCCGGCTCGCGCGGGCGAGCCGCTGCCGCAGCACGGACCGGCCGAAGTCGCGAAAGCCGCGCGCGCATTGAATGCGCTGCAGCAGCGCGTGTCGGCGCATGTCGCCGAACGCACGCAGATCCTGGCCGCAATCTCGCACGATCTGCAGACGCCGATGACGCGTATGCGGCTGCGCCTGGAGGCGATGGCCGAGAGCCCGACGCAGGCACGTCTGCTCGACGATATCGATCACATGAGCCAGCTCGTGCGCGAAGGCGTGAATTTCGCGCGCAGTGCCAACGTCGCGACGGGACCGGCGGTGCGTCTGGATCTGGCCTCGTTTCTCGACAGCATCGTCGGCGACTACGAGGACATGGGCAAGCCCGTGCGGCGCATCGACGGCGACAGCGCTGCCGTGCCGACGCATCCGCAGGTGCTTCGGCGTGTCGTGCAGAATCTCGTCGACAACGCGCTCGCCTACGCGGGCAGCGCGGAAGTGGCGTCGCGCATCGACGAAGGCGGCGTCTGCATCGACGTGCTCGATCGCGGACCGGGGATTCCCGAGGATCAACGGGAAGCAGTGCTGCAGCCTTTCCGGCGACTGGAACCGTCGCGCGGGCGATCGAGCGGCGGCACGGGGCTCGGGCTTGCGATCGCGCAGCAGCTCACACAGGCGCTGGCTGGCCGATTGCAGTTGAGCAGTCGCGAGGGCGGCGGATTGCGCGTGACGGTTGTGTTGAGCGAAACCCCGGCACCCACGCGCTGAGATTCCGCCGCCTTCGACGTCGCCGTTTTCGCGCGATGTCGTTTGCAGCGCGGCGCGATCGGATCTGCTTCGTCGCGCGGCCGCGGATCACTCCAGATCGTCAGCAAACAAATCGTCCCCGGTGCGCACGACTCCGTTCGAATACACGGCGATGAATTGCCTGCCGTCCGACGCAATGCTTTCGAGATAGTGCTGCGGCGGGTCCGGCATCCGCGTCCATTTGCCGCCGTCGCTTTTTGCGCTGTACACGCCGAAGCCCACGCCAAGGATGCGCTCTCCATCCCACGCGAGTTTCAGGATGGCCGGCCACGGCACGTCGTACTGCACGGTGTTCCAGAGGATGCCGTCGGACGACACCATGGCGACCGAAGCAACCGCCGCGACGAAGTAGTCGCCCGTCCAGACCACATCGCGCGGACCGAAGAACTGCGGATTGTCCGTCGCATAGCGCACCGTCCACGTGATGCCGTCGGGCGAGCTCATGATGACGCCGCCGAAGATGTCGTAGCCGACCGCGACGAACATCGATCCGCTGTATACGACGGATCTCAGCGCGGTGAACGTCGGCGCCGGGCGCCATGTCCAGGTCTCGCCGTCGGGCGAGGTGTAGACGGCGCCGACATCGCCGACCGCCACGAACTTTCCGTCGCCGAAGGCGACGCCGTTCATGTAGATGTCGCCGGGAACCGGCGTCATCTGGCTCCCGTTCCAATGTTCGCGATCGGCCGAGACGCGAACGGCACCGCGATAGCCGACGACGACGGTCCGTTCGCCGACTGCCGTATTGCCGCGGGCGACGCCGCCCCAGAACGTCGTTGCGGAGTCGTCGATGTCGATCGGTTCCCAGTCGATGCCGTTGCTCGAACGCATCGAATCGCCGAGATAGCCGAGCGCGAGGAACTCGTCGCCGAGCCAGCGCACGGTGTAGAGGTTGGTCTGCTCGGCCTGCTGCTGCAGATGCCAGTCGGCCCCCTGCGTCGACGTCGCGATCGAGCCGTCTTCGCCGACGGCGATGTAGTCGGTTCCGTTCCAGGCCGCGCCGTTGATCTCGCCCTGGTGCGCGGTCTCGGCGCCGGTCCAGTCGGTGCCATTTGCGGATCGGAAGATCATCGAGGGAACGGCGCCGCCACGGTAGCCGACCGAGACGAAGCTGCCCAAGCCCACTGAAACGCGTGCGGCGCCGACGAC
>CAMLLF010000489.1 GCA_946480705.1 uncultured Lysobacteraceae bacterium
TGATCGAACGCTCGCTCGCGACATCGAGCGGCATCACGTGCAGGTGTCCCGGGTGCGCACCCGCCAGTTCCGTCAGCCGCAGCACCTGCGTCTTGCGGCAGCCGGCGATGACGCGCCAGCCGCGCCCGAGCAGCTGCGCGACGAGTTCCAGTCCGATACCGCGGTTCGCTCCGCTGACGATCGCATAGGACATGCCCAGGCTCCTTGCGTGATACGGTCTGCCGCATGCTGCGTCAGCGCCGCGCCGCGGCGCAACCTCAGCGGCCGCCTCTGCACGGAAACTTCACGCGCGGGTCGCGGTCAGGGCGCAATTGCCTGCCGCGACGGCCGTCCGTTAGCCTCCGGCGATTCCGATCGCGCCTTTTCCTTGGAGCAGTACATGCGCAAGACGCTCATCCTCGCCGCCGGGCTCGTGCTCGCGACTGGCCGCACCTTCGCCGGAGCGGCCGACGCGATCGACATTCCGTTCGAGAAATTCCAGCTCGCGAACGGCCTGACCGTGATCGTGCACGAGGACCGCAAGGCGCCGGTCGTCGCGGTCGGCGTCTGGTATCACGTCGGCTCCAAGGACGAGCGCCCTGGCAAGACCGGCTTCGCGCATCTGTTCGAACACCTGATGTTCCAGGGCTCGGAGAACTTCCGCGACGAGTTCTTCCGCCCGCTCGAACAGGTCGGCGCGACCGACCGCAACGGCACGACGAACGCCGATCGCACGAACTATTTCGAGACCGTGCCGACGACCGCGCTCGACATGACGCTGTGGCTCGAATCCGATCGCATGGGCCATCTGCTTGGTGCGATCGACCAGAAGCAGCTCGACGAACAGCGCGGTGTCGTGCAGAACGAGAAGCGCCAGGGCGACAACGAGCCCTACGGTCTCGCCTACGAACGCATCCTGCGCGCGAGCTTTCCCGAGGGCCATCCGTATCGCTGGGAAACGATCGGGTCGATGGAAGACCTGAACGCGGCGAGTCTCGACGACGTGAAGCAATGGTTCCGCGACTACTACGGTGCAGCCAATACGACCGTCGTGCTCGCCGGCGACATCGACGTCGCGACCGCGAAGCAGAAAATGGAGAAGTACTTCGGTGCGATCGGTTCCGGTCCGCCGCTTGCGCGGCGCGAGGCCTGGGTCGCGCCGCGCGCCGAATCCACGCGCGACGTCGCGCAGGACCGCGTCGCTCAGGTGCGCATCTACAAGAACTGGAACGTGCCGCAGCGGCACACGGCGGACCTCACGCGGCTGCAGCTGGCCGCGGCGATTCTCGGCGGCGGCAAGACGTCGCGGCTCTATGAACGGCTGATCTATCGCGAGCAGCTTGCCGACTCGGTCAGCGTCAGCATCGAGGCGATGGAGCTCGCGAGCCTGTTCAGCGTCGAAGTCGACGTGAAGAAGGGCGTCGATCCGGTGCGCGTGGAGCAGGTAGTCGCCGAGGAATGGCAGCGGTTTCTCGACAAGGGACCGACCGAGGATGAACTGCAGCGCGTGAAGACCTCGACGCTTGCCGGCCTCGTGCGCGCCATCGAGAAGGTCGGTGGTTCGGGCAAGGCGCGCACGCTTGCCGAAGGCCAAGTATTCGCGGGCGATCCCGGTGCCTATCGCAAGGCGCTCGCGCGCATGGATGCAGCGACCGTCGCCGACGTGCAGGCCGCCGCGAAACAGTGGGTCTCGCGCGGCGACTACACGCTCGTCATCGAGCCGTTCCCCGACTATTCGACGACGTCCGACATCGTCGACCGCAGCAAGGGTCTGCCGGCCGTCGACTCGTTTCCGGACCTGACCTTTCCCGCCATCGAGCGCGGCAGGCTGCGTAACGGCATCGAAGTCGTGCTCGCGCGGCGAAGCTCGATTCCGATCGTGCAGCTCAGCCTGCAGTTCGGCGGCGGCTATGCGTCCGACCAGGGCCGCAAGCTCGGCACGGCCTCGTTCGCGATGGCGATGCTCGACGAAGGCACGCGCTCGCTCGACGCGCTCCAGATCGCCAAGCGTCAGGAGGAGCTCGGCGTCGGCATCAGCGCGGGCGCCGACCTCGACGTGAACGGCGTGACGATGAATGCGCTGAAATCGCAGCTCAAGCCGTCGCTCGCGCTGTTCGCGGACATCGTACGCAACCCGGCCTATGCGCAGGCCGACATGGAGCGCGTTCGCGGCCTGTGGCTGTCGGGCATCGCGCAGGAGCGCACGCAGCCGGTGTCGATCGCGCTGCGCCTGCTGCCGCCGCTGATCTACGGCGACGGGCATCCCTATGCGATTCCGTTCACGGGGTCGGGCACGGTTGCGTCGATCACATCGCTGACGCCGCAGGATCTCGCCGACTACCACCGCGATTTCATCCGGCCCGACAACGCACGCATCATGGTCGCCGGCGACACCACGCTCGCGGAAATCACGCGCGAACTCGACGCGGTGTTCGGCGACTGGAAGGCGCCGGCGGCCGGACTGAAGAAACCCGTCGTCGTCGACGTCGCACAACCGTCTGCGCCGCGCGTGTTCCTGATGAACCGTCCCGGCGCGCAGCAGTCGCTGATTCTTGCCGGCGAGACCGCGCCGTCGTCGCGCGCGAAGAACTACCTCGAGATCGGCACGATGAACACGATCCTCGGCGGCTCCTTCATGTCGCGGCTCAACATGAATCTGCGCGAGGACAAGCACTGGGCCTACGGCGTGCGCAGCCTGCTGCCCGGCGCCGAAGGTCCGGGCATGTTCCTGCTCTACGCGCCGGTGCAGACCGACAAGACCGCCGAATCGGTCGCCGAGCTGCTCAAGGAAGTCCGTGACATCAGCGGCAAGCGGCCGATCACGGGCGAAGAGATCGACCGCGCGCGCAACAACGACGTGCGCGAACTGCCGGGTCGCTTCGAAACCACGGGTGCGGTACTCGCGGCCGTCATCGACATCGTGCGCAACGACCGGCCCGACGACTACGTGCAGACGTTCAAGCAGCGCATCGAGAACCAGAAACCCGCCGACATCCAGGCCGCCGCGACGGAAGTCGTACGTCCCGACGCGCTGACCTGGCTCATCGTCGGCGATCTCGCGAAGATCGAAGCCGGCGTGCGCGCGCTGAATCTGGGCGAGGTGAAGGTCGTGGACGCGGATGGAAAAGTCGTGCGCTGAACGCACGACGGGAATGGGGAATCGGGAATCGACACCCGTTCGGGCAAACGCGGTGTTCGCTCGAACGGTTCGCCGCTCCCGGTTGCCGTCCTTACCCGTGCGCTGGAGGGAAGCGCTGAAAACTTCTTCGCGGGTTCCTGCGATTCCACATTCCCATCAACGCACCGGAAACGTCTCCGCGTCCTCCTTTTCCTTCGCGCGCGCCGGCGCGTATTCGCGCGTCGTCGCCGCGCGGCGGCCGCCGCCGCAGCGATAGGCGTCGAACAGCTGTTCACCGTTGCGCGGCTCGCTGCGCGCGACGATGGTATCGGCGGGCAGGCTCACGGCCTGATTGCGCGCGAGCGTTTCGAGTTCGTCCTTGACCTTGAGATCGTTGCGGTCATAGAAGCCGACGCGATCCTTCACCGATACGGTGACTTCGCCGGCCTTGTCGCAGCCGTCGACGCGGCCGTCGTAGGCGACGCGGACGCGCGTGCCGGCGTCGTCGAGCTTGACCCAGGTGCAGCCGCTCAGCAGGACGAGAGCGGCGGCGAGCAGTGCGGTCTTCATGGCGATTCTCGGGGCTGGGGTCAGTTGGAAGCGCACGGCGCGATACCGTCGGGCGCGGTCAGGCGTTGCAGATTCAGCGATACCGGGGTGCCGCCGGCCTGGGTCAGCGTCGCCGTGCCGCTGCTGCAGCCCAGACGGATCTGCAGGCTCAGTGCGCCCGGATGATTGACCACCGCAGCCGGATCGAACGCATCACCGAACACCGGGCCGGTCACGGTCGCGAGTTCGACCGTTGCGCCGGTCGCGAGGTTGCCGGTCGCGACGCCGCTGGCCCAGCCGACGAAGTCGCTGCTGCCCGGCGCGCCGTAATACATCACGAGAAAGCGATCGCCTTCGAACTGT
>CAMLLF010000490.1 GCA_946480705.1 uncultured Lysobacteraceae bacterium
CGAGGATGGTCAGGGTGCGCGCCATCTCCGACGCGTTGGCGTGCTGCAGCGGAATCACTTCGACTTCGGTATCCGACACCGTGTCGATGCGCGCGATGATGCCGGCGACGCGCTGGATGTTGCTCGCGCGGTCGGAAACGACCAGCGAGTTGCTGGTCTGGTGCGCGATCAGCTGCGCGCCCTGCGGCAGCAGCGGCCGCAGGATCGGCACGAGTTCGGCCGCGGCGACGTGCCGCAGCGGCACGATCTGGGTCACGATCGCGTCGCCCGATTCGGCGGTTGCGACGCTGTTGCCGCCTTCGGCCTGGGCCATGGCCTCGGGCACGATCTTGATCATGCTGCCGGCCGGCACCGCGGCGTAGCCGTGCACGCGCAGCACCGACAGGAACACGTCGTAGATCTCGTCGGGCTGCATCGGCCGCGCGGAGATCACGCTGACCTTGCCCTGCACGTTCGGGCCGACGATGAAGTTCCTGCCGGTGATTTCCGACACCGTCGCGATCAGCGCCTGGATGTCGGCGTCCTTGAGATTCAGCGTATGCGTGCCCGGCGGGTTGCCGGCGGCCGACGGCGGCGGCTGGGCGACGGCCGTCGCGGTCGCGAGCAGCAGCGCCGACGCGAGCAGGCAGGCACGCAAGGAGGCGATTGGAGTGCGCATCATTTGATGTTCACGCTCAGAGTGACGGGCTTGCCGTCGCGATTCACCGTGACGGTGACGCGATTGGCGTTCTTGAGGGAATCGACGACCTGGGTCGCGCGTCCCATCGAGTCCAGCGGTACGTTGTTGATCGAGGTGACGACGTCGGTCGGCTGCAGGCCGAGCTGCGCGATCAGCGCCGCGTTCGGTCCGCCGGTCAGACGCACACCGGCCATGCGCCCGTTTTCCATGACGGGCTGCGCATTGATCTGACGCATGAGGTCGTTCGGATCGGACACGCCGAGCTGCTGCTGGATGCGCGAGAAATCGACCGCGCCCTGCGCCATCTGCGGCGCGACGAAGACCGGGGTGGCCGCCGGCATCTGTGCCGGCGTCGGCGCCGACGCCGAGATGCCCGGCGCAGTATTGCGGCCGGCCGTGTTCGGTGCGGTGTTCGTCGACGGCAGCGGCGTCACCGGCGCACCGGGCTGGTCGTACGGAAGGCCCAGGGTTTCCTGCACGCCTTCATGCAGCAGGATCACGCGGTCGGGATAGCGTGCCGCGCAGCTGCAGCTGCAGCTGCGTCGCCGGCGCGCTGCGCGCGAGCTGCGCGTTGGTCAGGCCGGCGTTGCCGAACAGGTGCCACTTCGACACGCTGACCGCGGCCTTGCCGCCGGGTGCCGGCACGGTCGCGACGGGAACCGCGATGTCGGGCTCACTGCCGCCGGTCGGCACGAGCGACCAGAGCAGCTTGACGGCAAGCCAGAGGCAGGCCAGCGCGAGCAGGCCGCAGACCAGCATCGCGCCGAGCAGCGAAACCCGCTCGACGTCCTTGCTGCTCCAGTCCCGAATGGCCGCTACTGCCATCACCCTTCCCCTGCGCCGCTGTCGTTACTGCGAATCCGGTGCCGGCGCCGCCGGTGCGGATGCGTTGCCCGATTTCCCACCGCCACCACCACCGCTGCGTCCGCCACTGCCGCCGCGACGGCGGCGCCGCTTCGGCTTGCCGTCCGCAGTCTTCTCCGGCGGCACCACGGCTTCGTCGGCGTCGGCCGCATCGTCGATCGCGTTCTGCGCGTCGGCCGGATGCGCGGCGCGCTCGCGCTTGGGCGGCGGCACGAGCAGGTCGCGCGTCACGGTGGCAACCGGGATTTTTTGCGAAATGAAACGCTCGATATCCGGCAAGCCCATCGCATACAGGTCGCACGCGAAGCTGATCGCGTCGCCCTCGGCGCCGAGGCGCGCTGTGCGGCCGATGCGATGCACGTAGTCTTCCGGATCGTGCGGCAGGTCGTAGTTGAACACGTGGCTCACGGCCGGAATGTGCAGGCCGCGCGCGGCGACGTCGGTCGCGACGAGCACGTCGACTTCGCCGCGCTGGAAGCGTTCGAGCAGCTTCTGGCGCTTCTTCTGCGGCACGTCGCCCGACAGCGCGCCGACGCGGAAGCCGTGGCGTTCGAGCCGCGTCGTCACGCGCTCGGCCGCGACTTTCGTGTTCACGAACACGATCGAACGCTGCACGTCGCCCGACGACATCAGGTTCAGCAGCAGCGGCATCTTTTCCTCGGTGGCCGGGAAATAGACGCTCTGCCGCACGCGAGACGCGGTGACCGATTCGGTTTCGGCCGACAGCTTCTCGGGGTTGTTCATGTGCTCGTAGGCGAGTTCGAGCACGCGATAGCTCAGGGTGGCCGAGAACAGCAGGCCGAGACGGCTGTCGCGAGGCGGCAGGCGCCGCATCAGGAACCGCACGTCCTTGATGAAGCCGAGATCGAACATGCGGTCGGCTTCGTCGATGACCATCACGTCGACCGCGCGCAGGCTGAAGACGTGCTGCTTGAAGTAGTCGATCAGGCGGCCGGGCGTCGCGATGATGATGTCGACGCCGCCGCGCAGCTGTTCGCGCTGCTTGTCGTAGTCGACGCCGCCGTAGATCAGTGCGGATTTCAGGCCGGTGTGGCGGCCGAGATTCTTGAAATCCTTGTCGATCTGAATGGCCAGCTCGCGCGTCGGGGCCAGGATCAGGCAGCGCGGATCGGCTTCCTTGCGCTCGGCCAGGGCCGGTACGGTCAGGAGCCGCTGCATCGCTGCGACGAGGAAGGCGCCGGTCTTGCCGGTGCCGGTCTGGGCCTGGCCGGCGACATCGCGGCCTTGCAGCGCGACCGGCAGGGTCAGCGCCTGGATTGGGGTACAACGGGTGAAGCCGGACTCGTGCAACCCGGCGAGCAGGCTCGGGTGCAGATCGAAATTATCGAAGAAACAATCGGTTAATACTTGCTCGGACATTCAACTGGCCAGATGATCCGGGGGTGGCCGGCAGACCGGCGGCCCGGGAGACTTGAGGATCGATCCACCGACCCAACTTGAAACGCGCGGAGGGTTGGGCTCAAATGCCGCCCTTCCTCCCGCCCCTGCCACGCTCCGCCTTGCCCAGCAACGGCCCGAGTGTAGCCTAAACCCAAACATTTCCGCAGCTTGGCGGAAATTCTTAAGACGGAGATTCCTGTGAGCCAGCTGATCGCCCACACCAGCGACGACAATTTCGAATCCGACGTTCTGCAGTCGGCCGAACCGGTCCTGGTCGACTTCTGGGCTGAATGGTGCGGCCCCTGCAAGATGATTGCGCCCGTGCTCGACGAGCTTGCTGCCAGCTATCAGGGTCGCATGAAAGTCGTAAAGGTCAACATCGACCACAATCAGAAGACCCCGCGCAACTATAACGTGCGCGGCATTCCGACCCTGATGATCTTCAAGAACGGCAAGGTCGAGGCGACGCAGATCGGTGCCGTGTCGAAGAACCAGCTGACCCAGCTCATCGATCGCACGATCTGAAATCCACAGCGACGCGCGCGGCCGCCGGCCGCGCGCCGGCGCGCATGAACCACTGCGCAGCCCAAGCTTTACGCTTAACACTCACAGTGCTAAGTTAGCTCGCGTTGTTCGGGGCGCATCGCCCCATTCCTTCCGGTTCATCCCCTGATTCCATCCCGTCGGCATGTAGCCCTGCCGACCAACGGCGCCCATGCGAGGTCTGCCCGTGTCTGATATCGAGAACAAGGAAAACGGCTCGGCCGCAACGGCTGACGCGCGTCCTGAATCCCCTTCACCGTCTGCCGCCGCCGAAGCGCGAGCCGCCCGCCGCGAAGCGCAGGCCGCCCGCGCCGCCGCGAAGGCAGAAGCCGCAGCCCGCGCCGAAGCCGGCGGCGAATCCGCGCCGCAGCCGCGCGAGGAAATCCTCGTTGGCCGCCCCGGGCAGGGACTGCAGGTAGCTCCAGGCCGTGAAGTGGCGGTCCAGCCGGCCGCCGCCATAGGCATGCATCTCCGGCTCGGCGGCGGTGAAGGACAACAGCGGCAGGTCGGTCATGCCGGC
>CAMLLF010000491.1 GCA_946480705.1 uncultured Lysobacteraceae bacterium
TGCCGGCGGCCGAGCCGCCTTTCGTCACTGAGGGCGAGTCTAGCGCGCGGCGATTGCCGCGACGACCGGGCCGCACCGGCCCGGTCGCCTCAGGGGATCACGGCGTTTCGAAGCCGTTCGCGAAGATGCGGTCGTTGATGCCGCCGGTCGGCAGCGGCCAGGCCCAGGCGCCGCGCGAGCGCGTGAACGCGACGAGCGTGGTCGTGCCGCGGTCGACGACGAGATCCCAGATCATCGAGCGGGGCAGACCCTGGAAATAGTTCCAGACCGGATTCGCGACGGTGATGTCGTCGGTGTAGTAGAGGCCCCAGTCGGTACCGGCGAACACCTGGCCCGGCACGTTCGGGTTGACCATGATCGCGTTGACCGGAATGTTCGGCAGGTTGCCGGACTTGTTTTCCCAGGTGAAGCTCGCGCAGTTCGCCGTGCAGGTGATGCGGAACACATGGCCCGGCGTCCCCGGCGTGTTCTGGTCGAACCCGGCGATCGCCGCATAGCCGACCAGCGGATTCTGTGCGTCGGTGACGACGTCCTGGACCGGCCGGTTCGGCAGCACGGCATTGCCGTTCGTCACGTTGACCGCAGTCGCGTTGTTCGTGCCGAGCACGCCGAGTCCGAACACGTACTGCACGTTGCCGTCGTTCGTGCCGACGATCGCGACCGTCGGATCGGTGAACGAGTACGCCATCTGGTTGATGTAGGAGCGATTGTCGCTGCCGAGAATCAGCGTGTTCTTGGTCAGGTCGCCGGTCTTTGACTGCCAGCTCGACGTCGGCACCGCGCCGGTCAGCGTTTCCCAGATGCGGTACGTGCCGGCCAGCATGCGGCCGCAACCGTTGACTGTCGCGTCGCAACCCGAATTGGCAACCGAGGTGTTGCCGTGCTTGTAGATTTCCAGCGGCATCAGGAAGCTCTTGCGATCCGCGGACCAGCCCCCGTTCGCGCTGGCCGTGGCGCCGAACGGCCCGGTCGTCGACACGCGGACGTTGCCGTTCTGCGACTGGTAGTACCAGCGCAGCGCGTTGACCGGCTCGATGCGCGTATAGGTGCCGTCGCCGCTGTTGGTCGACTCCCACATCATCGCGCCGGGATTCGCCGCGAACTGCGCGGCCGAACTGCCGTTGTCCTGTGCACCGCCACTCGCGGCCGGATTCGCGGACGTCGCGAAGTTCGCCGTGATGTCGCCCGAATAGAACTCGATCGTGTTGAGGCTGTCGTTGATCGGGATGATGGACGGCGAGCCTGCCGTCGCATTGGCCGTGTAGTAGGCACCGCCGTCCGAACCGATCAGCAGCCTGTCCGGATCGTTGCCGACGTAGGCGCGCGCGTGATGGTCGACATGGATCCCGCCGCCGGAATAGCCGCAGGTGAGGTTCGTGAACGTCGTGCCGCCGTTGGTCGAGCGGAACAGGTCGACCGCGCTCGCGAACACGACGTTCGGATCGGTCGGCGAGACGGTCAGGCCCGCGTCGTACCACATCTGCGTGCCGGCATTGCCGCAACCGGTGAAGCCGCTCGACGTCGCGGTCTGCGTCCAGGTCGCGCCGGCGTCGGTGGACTTCAGCACCGAGTTCACATTGCGCGTCGTCACGTCGGCAACCATCGCATACATGATCTGGTTGTTGCTCGGCGCGATCGCGAGCTCGATGCGACCGCGCGTCGTCGACGGATTGCCGTCGCCGGTGCCGGCCGGCCAGCCGGTGTTGCGCAGCGTCCACGAACCGTCTGCCGGACAGCCCGACGCGGGCATCGTCGTCTGATACACGCCGTTCGCGCCGTTCTTGCCGAGATCGGGCTGTACCGGCGTCGGTGTGCCGCGCGTACCGACCGCCGCATACAGCGTCGTGGTCGTGCCCAGGTCGACGGCGATCAGGCCGGTCATGTCCTGGCGCTGCGCGCTCGGCCCGGTCGCAAACGAATTCGTGTAGCAGGGGCCGGCCCAGGTCGAGCCGGCGTCGTACGAGAAATACAGGCCGGTCTTGGTGCCGACGACGACCTTGTTGGAGTCGTTCGGATCGACGACGACCTTGCCGATGGCCTGGTACTGCGGGAACCCGTTCGCCGACGGGCCGTAGAGCGGACCGAACACGTCGGCGCCGAGCACGCTCCAGGTCGCGCCGGCGTCGGTGCTCTTCAGCAGTCCGGTCGAACCGAACGAGAACGAGCCGTAGCGCAGGTCGCCGGTGCCGGCGTAGATCGTGTTGTGGTTGTTGGGGTCGATATGGATGTCGCCGACCGCGGAGTTCGCGATCTCGGGAACGTCGGTCTTGATCTGCCACGTCGTCGCCGACGAACAGCAGTTCGTCGTCTTCCAGACGCCGCCGCCGTCGGAACCGAGGTAGGCGATCGTCGTATCGACGGGATCGACCGCAATCACGTTGACGCGGCCCGACACGTGACCGAAACCGAATTCCGTGTCGTTCAGCGGCTTCGGGCCGAGGGACGTGAACTGGGTCGGATCGAGCGCGAGCGGCGACACCGGCGAACGGCGATAGGTCTTGTCGCCCTGCGGCACGGCGGCGCGGATGCTCTTCTCGGCGACCGCGGCCTCGACCAGCCACATCGGCTGGAAGTCACCGGTCGGGTAGGACGCGCGCTGCGCCCAGTAGTCGCCTTTCGGCGGCGCGGCCTGCTCATGTTCTTCGTGCTCGCGCTCGGCGGCGCCGAAACTGCGCGAAGGACTGGTCTGGCAGGCGCTCGTGGCCAGCGCTGCGGCGGCCAGTGCGAGACAAAGCCGCGACGGCGGCACGGACGGAACGGACATGCGTGGCAACTCCGCGCAGGCCGGCCGCGCGCATGCAAAGGCATGCCATCCCTGGTGCACTGCCGGCGATATCGGTGGACGGCGCAGATACGACCCCGCAGCGCCGTTGCTCAGCGTCCTGCGGCCACCCCGGGCACAGGACTTCCGGAGGATGCATCAGCCTGTGCGACTGAGTCCATAGACCGATTGGACGACAGCGTATGGTCTAGGCGGAGTCGCGCGTTTCCGCAGGCGGCAACCGGGGCGCGTAGTGGCGATCGACGAGATAGAGCGGCCGCTGCTTGGACTCCACATACGTGCGGCCCAGGTATTCGCCGATCATGCCGAGCGCCATGAGCTGGGCGCCGCCGAGAAACAGCACGACGACCATCAGCGACGGATAGCCGCGCACCGGATCGCCGAAGAACAGGGCCTTCGTGAAGACGACGAGGCCGAACACGAACGCGGCTAGCGCGGCGACGAAACCGACATAGGTCGCCAGGCGCAGCGGGAACGACGAGAACGACGTGATCCCTTCCAGCGCAAAATTCCACAACTTCCAATAATTCCACTTGCTGTCGCCGGCGAAGCGCGGATCGCGGTCGTAGACGATCGCGGTCTGGCGGAAGCCGACCCAGGTGAACAGCCCCTTCATGAAACGCTGCCGCTCGCGCAGGATCTTCAGCGCGTCGACGACGCGACGGCTCATCAGGCGGAAATCGCCCGTATCGCGCGGCACCGGCAGATCGCTCATCTTTTCCATCACGCGATAGAACGCCGCCGAGGTGAACTTTTTCAGCGCGGTTTCGCCGGCGCGGTTGGAACGCGTGCCGTAGACGACGTCGTAACCCTCGCGCCAGCGCGCGACGAATTCGGGAATCAGTTCGGGCTGGTCCTGCAGGTCGGCGTCGATGACGACGACGGCGTCGGCATCGACGTGATCGAGCCCGGCGGTCAGCGCGAGTTCCTTGCCGAAGTTGCGGCTGAGCTTCAGCGTCGCGACGCGCGGATCGGAAGCCCGCAGCGACTCCATGACGTCCCAGGTGTCGTCGCGGCTGCCGTCGTCGACGAACAGCACGCTGCAGTCGAGGTCGAGCGAGTCGAACACGAGCCCGAGACGGCGCTGGAATTCGCGCAGACCTTCGCTTTCGTTATAGGCGGGGACGACGACGGCGAGCGTTTGCATGGGCGGAAATCGACTGGACTGAACCGGGTGATGCTAGCGGCCTGCCGTTACAGTGGCGAGAAAAGAGTGTG